>NZ_JAGXJG010000011.1:0-81925 GCF_019091725.1 Cellulomonas sp. GbtcB1
ACCGCGGCGGCGGCCGCCGGTGCCGGCGCGGCCGCGCACGCCGCGCGCGCCGCCCCGTCGACGACCCCGCTGCCGCCCGGCGAGCCGGCCCCGTTCGACGACGAGGCCACCTGACCGCCGCCGAGCAGCCCGCTCCCGCCCCCTCCTGCACGGGCCACCCGCCCCCGACCGTCAGAATGGACCCATGGCCTCCGGCTCCCCTCGCATCTTCTCCGGGATGCAGCCCACCTCCGACTCCCTCCACCTCGGCAACTACCTCGGCGCGCTGACCCAGTGGGTCGCGCTGCAGGAGTCCTACGACGCCCTCTACTGCGTCGTCGACCTGCACGCGCTGACGGTGGCGCCCGACCCGGCGGCGCTGCGCGAGCGCACCCGGCGCACCGCGGCGCAGTACCTCGCCGCGGGCGTGGACCCGGAGCGCTCCATCCTGTTCGTGCAGTCGCACGTCGCGGAGCACGCCGAGCTGGCGTGGCTGCTGTCCTGCCAGACGGGCTTCGGCGAGGCCGGCCGGATGACGCAGTTCAAGGACAAGTCGGCGAAGCACGGCGCCGAGGGCACCACGGTCGGGCTGTTCACGTACCCGATCCTCATGGCGGCGGACATCCTGCTGTACGACACGGCGCTCGTGCCGGTCGGCGAGGACCAGCGTCAGCACCTCGAGCTGACCCGCGACCTGGCCGAGCGGCTGAACAAGCGGTTCGGCGACGGCACCGCGGTCGTGCCGGACGCGCACATCGTCAAGGCCACCGCCAAGATCTACGACCTGCAGGACCCGACGGCCAAGATGAGCAAGTCGGCGTCGAGCCCGAACGGCATCATCGAGCTGCTCGACCCGCCGAAGACCGTCGCCAAGCGGATCCGCTCGGCCGTCACCGACGCGGGCTCGGAGATCCGGTTCGACCGGGAGAACCAGCCCGGCATCGCCAACCTGCTGACGATCTACTCGGCCCTCACGGGCCGCGAGGTCGAGTCGATCGTCGCCGACTACGAGGGCAAGGGCTACGGCCACCTCAAGGTCGACCTGGCGGACGTGGTCGTCGAGTTCCTCGCCCCGTTCCAGGAGCGCGTGAACGGCTACCTGGCCGACCCGGCCTCGCTGGACGCCGTGCTCGAGGACGGCGCCGAGCGGGCCCGGGCCATCGCGCGGGGCACGCTCGACCGGGTCGCCGACCGCTTCGGCCTCCTGCCGCGCCGCCGGACGGCATGAACCCCACCGGGCCGTTCGCCGACGAGCTCCGGATCGGCGTCGCGGTCTCCGTCCCGGAGCCGTACGCCGCCGAGCTCCAGGCGGCCCGCGCCCGCGTCGGCGACCCGGCCGCCGACCTGATCCGGCCGCACATCACGCTGCTCGGCCCGACCGTCCTCCCGACGGCCGCGCTGCCCGAGGCGGAGGAGCACCTGCGGGCGGTCGCGGCGGCGCACGCGCCGTTCACCGTGCACCTGCGGGGGACCGCGACCTTCCGCCCGGTCTCGCCGGTGGTGTTCGTCGAGGTCGTCGAGGGCATCGCGTCCTGCGAGCTGCTCGAGGTCGCCATCCGGTCGGGCGTGCTCGACCAGCAGCTCCGGTTCCACTACCACCCGCACGTCACCATCGCGCACGAGGTCCCGGACGACGCCCTGGACCGGGCGTTCGAGGACATGGCGGGGTTCGAGGCGCGGTTCGACGTGACCGAGATCCACGTGTACGAGCACGGGGACGACGGGATGTGGCGGACGATCGGTGCGTTCCCGCTCGAGGGCTGACGCGGGCGGGTGGACGCCGCCCGCGGCGCCCTGACCGGCGGCGACGCCCCCGCTCGGGATGCCGAGCCGCCGCGCGGTCCCTAGGGTCGTCCGCATGGGAGTCCCGGCCGAACCGCAGGGCGCCGGGCGGGCGCACGCCGCCGCCGCGAGCGCGGAGGACGTCGCCGCCGGCAACCGGCAGGACGTCGGCGCGCGGGTCTACCCGGGCGGGTTCGCCGGGCTGGTCGCGCGCGGGAAGGCCGTGCTGGCCTGGTGGCAGCGCACCCGGGCCGCGCGGGCGAACGCCCGGTTCGGCGAGGCCGGCGGCGGGGTCCTGACCGGCGGCATCGCCTACGCCACGATCTTCTCGGTGTTCGCCGGGCTGACCATCGGGTACTCGGTCTTCATGGCGGTCCTCGGCAACAACGAGGCGCTGCGCCAGACCGTCCTGGACACGATCGACGCCAACCTGCCGGGGCTGGTGAAGACGGGCCCCCGCGACGACGGCGTGATCGACCCCGACTCGCTCCAGCTGAGCACCGGTGTGGGCATCGCGGGGCTGGTCGCGTTCGTGGTGCTGCTGGTGAGCGCGATCTCGGCGATGGCAGCGCTGCGCACGGCCGTCCGCGCGATGTTCGCCGCCGAGGGCGCCGGCGGCAACGCCGTCGCCGGGAAGCTGCGGGAGCTCGGCGGGTTCGCCGGCATCGGCCTGGCCATCCTCGTCTCCGCGGTGCTCAGCATCGCCACCACGACCGCCGCCGACTGGGCGCTCAGCGCGCTGGGCCTCGACGGCTCGACCGTCGGCTCCCTCGTGCTGCGCGCGGCCGGCATCCTCGTGGCGTTCGTCGTCGACGCCGGGACGTTCGTGCTGATCGTGCGAGTCCTCGCGGCGCAGCACCCCGCGTGGCCGGACCTCCGGCAGGGGATGCTCGTCGCCGCGGTCGGGCTCGGGGTGGTGCGGGTACTGGGCACGTCGGTGGTGGCGGGGTCGGCGGACCGGAACGCGATCCTGGCGTCGTTCGCGGTGATCGTGACCCTGCTGATCTGGATCAACCTGATCGCCCGCATCGTCCTCCTGGCCGCCGCCTGGACGGCGGACCCGCCCGCGCCCGAGCAGACCCCGGAGACCCCGGAGGCCCCCTGACCCAGGTCCCTTCCCTCGAGTGGAGCGTTCTGCCCGACACGCCGGTGCGTGTCCGGCAGAACGCTCCACTCGTCTCCACTGACCTGGCCGTTGTCCACAGGACCGTCACGGCGGGTTGGCCGCGTCGGGCCCGCCACCCGCACAGTGGGTCGATGAACCGACCCCCCTCCGCCGGCGTGCAGACGCGTCCCGCCCTCGGCGGTGACCTGCCCGCAGTCCTGTCCGCACGCGACGCCGCTGCCCAAGGGCGCAGGCGCGACCTCCGCGCGGGCTACGTCCGGGCCTCGCAGGGGGTGCACGTCGCCGCGGGAACCGAGATCGACGACCCTGACGTACGGATCGCCGTCGCGATGACGGGCGCTCCCGAGACCGTCACGCTGGGCGGCTGGGCGGCGGCACGACTTCACGAACGGCGTGCGCTGCGCATTCGGGCGGCGTCGCGCGGAGCGCGAGGTCGCGGCGGCCGCGACGACGGCGCGCTCCTGTTCGACGGGGCGGTCGTCGGGGGCCGTCCCGGCGACCTCTGCCCGGTGCTCCTCCTCGGTCCGCCCGAGATCCGGCTGGCACCTCGTGCCGGCCAGCGTCTCCTGCGCAGCAGGGTCGCGCCGCACGAGCGCACGACGTTGGATGGCTACGCGATCACGGACGTGACGCGCACGGCGTTCGACCTCGCGCGGACCTCGCCGCCGACCGACGCGGTCGTCGGCCTGGACCGGATGCGCGCCCTGGGACTGGCCTCCGTCGAGGACCTCCAGGTCCTCGTGCGTGAGCGGTCGCGGTGGCGGGGTGCCGACGCCGCTCGACGCGCCCTCGCCCTCTCGGCTGACGGCGTGGAGTCGCCGCAGGAGACGCGGATGAGGCTCGCGTGGCTCGAGGCCGGCTTGCCGGCACCGTTGTGCAACCCCGACGTGCTGGACGAGGACGGGCGGTTCGTCGCCCGGGTCGACGTGCTCGACCCGACGAGCGGGCTCGCCGCCGAGTACGACGGAGCGGTGCACTCCGGTGCGGAGCGGCGCAGCGCGGACGCCGCACGCCAGGAACGGCTGCGAGCGCTCGGCGTCGAGGTGCTGCGCGCGACGTCGGTCGACCTCGCCACCGCCGAGGCGCGCGCCCGTTGGCAGGGGAGGGCGCGAACGGCGCGCGACCGAGCTGTCGCGCAGCGGTCGACCGCACGGTGGCGGCTCGCTCCGACGCGCTGACTCGCGCGCCGAGCAGGCCGCGACAGTGGAAAGCAGTGGAGCGTTCTGCCCGACACGCGGGCGCGTGTCGGGCAGAACACTCCACTGAAGCGGGAAACGGGGACGGGGACGGTCGCCGTGCCGAAGGAGTCAGAACGCGCGGGTGATCATCGCGCGCTTGACCTCCTGGATCGCCTTGGTGACCTCGATGCCGCGGGGGCAGGCCTCGGTGCAGTTGAAGGTGGTCCGGCAGCGCCAGACGCCCTCCTTGTCGTTGAGGATCTCCAGGCGCTGCGCCCCGCCCTCGTCGCGGCTGTCGAAGATGAACCGGTGCGCGTTCACGATCGCGGCGGGGCCGAAGTACTGGCCGTCGGTCCAGAACACCGGGCAGGACGACGTGCACGCGGCGCACAGGATGCACTTGGTGGTGTCGTCGAACCGGGCGCGCTGCTCGGGCGACTGCAGCCGCTCGCGGGACGGCTCGGTGCCGGTGGTGATGAGGAACGGCATGATCTCGCGGTAGGAAGCGAAGAACGGCTCCATGTCGACCACGAGGTCCTTGATCACGGGCAGGCCCTTGATGGGCTCGACGGTGATCGGCTTGTCCGGGTTGAGATCCTTGAGCAGGGCCTTGCACGCCAGCCGGTTGCGGCCGTTGATCCGCATGGCGTCCGAACCGCAGACGCCGTGGGCGCAGGACCGCCGGAACGTCAGCGAGCCGTCGGACTCCCACTTGATCTTGTGCAGCGCGTCGAGCAGGCGGTCGGTGCCGTGGGCGGTGACCGTGTGCTCCTCCCAGTACGCCTCGTCGCCGTGCGTCTCGGGGGTGTAGCGCCGGATCTTGAGCGTGACCTCGAACGACGGGATCTCGCCGGCCTTGGGCTCGGCGGCGGCCGAGCGCTCTGCGACAGCAGTCATCAGTACTTCCGCTCCATCGGCTGGTACACGGTGGTCACGACGGGCTTGGTGCCCAGGAGCACGACCGGGCGGCCGGGCCCCGGCGGCGGGACCTCCTCGCCCTTCGGCGCGGAGAGCGCGGGGGAGTCGACCGGCACGCCGGGCTGCCGGCGGTAGGCCATGGTGTGCTCCATGAAGCCGGCGTCGTCGCGCTTCGGGTAGTCCTCGCGGAAGTGCCCGCCGCGGGACTCGCGCCGGTTGAGCGCGCCGACGACGACCGTCTCGGCGATGTCGAGCAGGAAGCCCAGCTCGATCGCCTCGATCAGGTCGGTGTTGAACATCCGGCCCTTGTCCTGGACGGACACCCGCGTGTAGCGCTCCTGCAGCACCTGGATGTCCTGGAACGCCTGGCGCAGCGACTCGGCGGTGCGGAAGACCTGCGCGTTGGTGTCCATCGTCTGCTGCAGCTCGCGGCGGACGTCGGAGACGCGCTCGCCCTGGGGGCGGTTCCGCATGTCCTCGAGCTCCTCGACGACGGCCGCGGCCGGGTCGGCGGGCAGGTCCACCCACGACGCCCCGGCGGCGTATTCGGCCGCCGAGATGCCGGCGCGCTTGCCGAACACGTTGATGTCGAGCAGCGAGTTGGTGCCGAGCCGGTTCGACCCGTGCACCGAGACGCACGCGACCTCGCCGGCGGCGTACAGGCCCTTGACCACGTGGGTGGTGTCCCGCAGGACCTCGCCCTCGACGTTGGTCGGCACGCCGCCCATCGCGTAGTGCGCCGTCGGGTACACCGGGACGGGCTCCGTGTAGGGCTCGATGCCGAGGTAGGTCCGGGCGAACTCGGTGATGTCCGGGAGCTTCGCGTCGATGTGCGCGGGGTCCAGGTGGGTGAGGTCGAGCAGGACGTAGTCCTTGTTCGGCCCGGCGCCGCGGCCCTCGCGCACCTCGTTGGCCATCGACCGGGCGACGATGTCGCGCGGCGCGAGGTCCTTGATGGTGGGGGCGTAGCGCTCCATGAACCGCTCGCCGTCGGCGTTGCGGAGGATGCCGCCCTCGCCGCGAGCGGCCTCCGAGAGCAGGATGCCGAGGCCGGCCAGGCCGGTCGGGTGGAACTGGAAGAACTCCATGTCCTCCAGCGGCAGCCCGCGGCGGTAGGCCAGGGCCATGCCGTCGCCGGTCAGCGTGTGCGCGTTCGACGTCGTCTTGTAGATCTTCCCGGCGCCGCCGGTCGCGAGGACCACGGACTTGGCGCGGAACACGTGGATCTCGCCGGTGGACAGCTCGTAGGCGACGACGCCCGAGACCGCGACGTCCTCGCCCTCGGGCACCTCCCGGCCGGTGAGGTCGTGCGTGAGGATCAGGTCCAGCACGTAGAACTCGTTGAAGAACGCGACCTCGTTCTTCACGCACTGCTGGTACAGCGTCTGCAGGATCATGTGCCCGGTGCGGTCCGCGGCGTAGCAGGCGCGGCGCACGGCGGCCTCGCCGTGGTTGCGGGTGTGGCCGCCGAACCGGCGCTGGTCGATCCGGCCCTCGGGCGTGCGGTTGAACGGCAGGCCCATGCGCTCCAGGTCGAGCACCGCGTCGATGGCCTCGTTGGCCATGATCGTCGCGGCGTCCTGGTCGACCAGGTAGTCGCCGCCCTTCACGGTGTCGAAGGTGTGCCACTCGGGGTTGTCGTCCTCGACGTTGCCGAGCGCGGCGCACATGCCGCCCTGGGCCGCGCCGGTGTGCGAGCGGGTCGGGTACAGCTTCGAGATGACCGCCGTGCGGGTGCGGGCGGACGACTCGAGGGCGGCGCGCATCCCGGCGCCGCCGGCGCCGACGATCACGACGTCGAACTGGTGGGTCTGCATCGGGGTCGATGCCTCCAAGCGAATGCGGGGGTGCGAGATGAGGGCGTCAGGCGGTGCAGAACGACGGCAGCAGGTCCGCCGGGCTGTTCGCGGGGCACGGGTCGAAGGTGAAGATCACCAGCGTGCCGAGCACGACCACCACGGTGAACGCCGTGTAGAGCGCGAGCTTGAGCACCAGGCGGGTGCCGTCGCGCTCGGCGTAGTCGTTGATGATCGTCCGGACGCCGTTGGTGCCGTGGATCATCGCGAGCCACAGCATCAGCAGGTCCCAGATCTGCCAGAACGGGGACGCCCACTTGCCGGCGACGAACCCGAAGTCGATGGCGGAGATGCCCTCGCCGGCGACCAGGTTCACGAACAGGTGGCCGAAGATCAGCACGAGCAGCACGACGCCGGACGCGCGCATGAACACCCAGCCGTACAGCTCCCAGTTGCCGCGCGAGGTCCGGCGGCCGGGCCCGGCGCCCCGGGTGCGGGGGGCGGCGATCGTGGTCATCTCGGGGCCCCCGCGGAATCGTGAGCGCAGCGAGCGATTGCGTGGGGTGAGGTCATCACTCGCCTCCGAAGACGTGCATCAGGTGCCGCGGCAGGAAGCCCGCCATCGTCACGACGAACAGGCCGAGCACGACCCAGAGCATCACGCGCTGGTACTTCGCGCCCTTCGACCAGAAGTCGACCAGGATGATCCGGATGCCGTTGAAGGCGTGGAACACGATGGCGGCGACGAGGCCGGCCTCGCCGAGCCCCATGATCGGGTTCTTGTAGGTCCCGATGACGGCGTTGTACGCCTCGGGGGAGACCCGCACGAGCGACGTGTCGAGCACGTGCACGAGCAGGAAGAAGAAGATGAGCACGCCGGTGATCCGGTGGGCGACCCAGGACCACATGCCTTCGCGGCCGCGGTAGAGGGTGCCGCCGGGGATCCGCTTGGCCGTGGGGGCGGCGTCGTCGCGGGCTTCGGCAGGCGCAGTGGGCACGGGTGGCCTCCTGGCGAGTTCGGGCGGGACTGCTGTGTCCGGTCCGATCACTGTAGTGATCGTGCGCTGGGTCACCCTGCCGTCGGGGGCCGGATCGGGCCCGATGTGATCAAGCGCACACGTCGGTCGGGACCTGGGTCCCTGGTCCGACGCGCGTCGCGACCGGGCCACCCGCACGGGTGACGCGGGGCCGACCGCGGTCCGGTTCCTCCCGATACGCTGCCCGGCATGTCGAGCCCCGCCACGCCCGCGTCGCCCGTGCAGCCCACCCCGATCGACGGCTTCCACGCCGTCGTCCCCGCCGGAGGAGCCGGCACCCGGCTGTGGCCGCTGTCCCGTCAGGGCTCGCCCAAGTTCCTGCACGACCTGACCGGCACGGGCCGCACCCTGCTGCAGGGCACCGTCGACCGCCTGCTGCCGCTCACCGGGCGCGACGGCGTCCTGGTCGTGACCGGCGTGCGGCACGCGGAGGCCGTGGCGGCGCAGCTGCCCGAGCTGGGCCCGGGTCAGGTCGTCGCCGAGCCGTCGCCGCGGGACTCGATGGCCGCCATCGGCCTCGCCGCCGCGATCCTCGCCGAACGGCACGGCCCCGACGTGGTGCTCGGCTCGTTCGCCGCCGACCACGTCATCGACGACCTCGACGGGTTCTGGTCCGCGGTGACCGAAGGGGTCGCCGCCGCGCGCGCGGGCTACGTCGTCACCATCGGGATCGAGGCCACCGAGCCGTCGACCGCGTTCGGCTACATCCGTGCCGCCGCCCCGCTCGAGGCGGAGGGCGCGCCGAGCGCGCGGCACGTCGCCGGCTTCACGGAGAAGCCCGACGCCGAGACCGCGGCCGAGTACCTCGCGACCGGCGACTACTGGTGGAACGCCGGCATGTTCCTCGTGCAGGCGGGCGTGCTGCTCGACCACCTCGCCCGGCAGCTGCCCCCGCTGGCGGCGGGCCTGCGGGAGATCGCCGCGGCCTGGGAGGACCCGGAGCGCCGGGACGCCGCGCTCGCCGAGATCTGGCCCGGGCTGACCAAGATCGCCATCGACCACGCGATCGCCGAGCCGGTCGCGGCCGCCGGCGGCGTGGCCGTGGTGCCGGGCTCCTTCACGTGGGACGACGTGGGCGACTTCGACTCGCTGGCGGCGCTGCTGCCGGCGGTCGGCGTCGACGGCGGGCGCACGCTGGGCGACGACGCGCTCGTGCAGCGGCTGGACGCCGCGGGCGCCGTCGTCGTGCCGGGGGCCGGCCGGGCCGTCACGGTGCTGGGCGTCCCGGACGCCGTCGTCGTCGACACCGCGGACGCGGTGCTGGTCACCACGCGGGCGCACGCGCAGGCCGTGAAGCAGGCGGTCGACGGCTGGCGCGGCCGGGGTCGCGACGACCTGCTCTGACGGCCCGCGGCGCCCCGGGCGCGGACCCGGACCTGCCGCCACCTGCGCGGACGGCTAGGGTCGGGAGGGTGATCGTCGACGCCACCCGGGTCAACCAGCTCGTCGCCACCCTGCAGCCCGAGCTGGTGGAGATCCGGCGCGACATCCACGCCCACCCCGAGCTCGGGCGCACCGAGCAGCGCACGACCCGCGTCGTCGCGGACCGCCTCCGGCTCGCCGGGCTGTCCCCGCGGCTGCTCCCGGGGACGGGCCTCACGTGCGACATCGGGCCGAGCCCGGTGGAGACAGGCCGCCGCCGGATCGCCCTGCGCGCCGACATCGACGCGCTCCCGGTCCAGGAGACGACCGGGCTGCCGTACGCGTCGACGGTGCACGGCGTCGCGCACGCCTGCGGCCACGACGTGCACACCACGGCGCTGCTCGGCGCCGGGCTGGTGCTGGCCGAGCTGCACGAGGCGGGCGAGCTGCCCACGGGGGTGCGGCTGGTGTTCCAGCCCGCCGAGGAGGTGCAGCCCGGCGGCGCGCTCGACGTGCTGCAGGCGGGCGCGATGGACGGCATCGGCCGGATCTTCGCGCTGCACTGCGACCCCAAGGTCGACGTCGGCCGGATCGGCAGCCGGATCGGCCCGATCACCTCGGCCTCCGACGAGATCACCGTCGTGCTCACCGGCCCGGGCGGGCACACCTCGCGCCCGCACCTCACCGCCGACCTCGTGTACGCGCTCGGCCAGGTCATCACCCAGGTGCCCGCGGTCCTCGGGCGGCGGCTCGACCCCCGCTCGGGGGTCAACCTCACGTGGGGCGCGGTCCAGGCGGGCTCGGCGCACAACGCGATCCCGGCCTCGGGGTCGGTGCGCGGCACGCTGCGCTGCCTCGACGTCCGCGCGTGGGAGAAGGCGTCCCAGGTCCTGCACGACGCGGTCGAGCAGGTCGTCGCGCCCTACGGCGTCGAGGTCGAGGTGCGGCACCAGCGCGGCGTCCCGCCGGTGGAGAACGACGAGCGCGCGGTCGCGGTGCTCGAGGCCGCGGCGCGCGACGTCCTCGGCGAGGAGTCCGTGCAGCTGACCGAGCAGTCGCTCGGCGGCGAGGACTTCGCCTGGTACCTGACCCGGGTCCCCGGTGCGATGGCCCGGCTGGGCACCCGCACGCCGGGCGGCCGGACCTACGACATCCACCAGGGCGACCTCGTCGTCGACGAGCGGGCGATCGCCGCGGGCGCGGCGCTCCTCGCGCGGGCGGCCCTGCGGGTCGGCGCGACGCCCGGGGGCTGAGGCTGCGCGGGACCGCGCTGGGCCGGTCGGGTGATCCGCCGCCCGGACGAATGTTCCAAGTCAGTAACGAAGGGGCCGGGAGAGTGCTCCGTAACACAGTCGTCACCTGCGCGTGGCTAGTGTTCACGACGAACACCGGACGACCCCGACCGTCCCGCGCGCAGCGTCGCCCGCGGTGACCGGGCGGGCCTCAGCGGACCGGTCGACGACGAGAAGCAGGAGCATCGCGTGAAGAAGATCATCCGTGCGGCCGCCCTCACCGGGGCTGTCGCGCTCGCCCTCGCCGCCTGCGGCAGCGCGCCGGAGGAGTCCGACAGCACCGCCGGCGGCGGCGGCGACACCGGCGCCTCCGACTTCAAGGCCTGCATGGTCTCCGACTCGGGCGGCTTCGAGGACAAGTCCTTCAACCAGTCGGGCGCCGAGGGCCTCGACCGCGCGAAGTCCGAGCTGGGCATCGAGGAGGTCAAGGTCGAGTCGACCGCCGAGACCGACTTCACGCCGAACATCGACTCGCTGGTGCAGCAGGACTGCAACCTGATCATCGGCGTCGGCTTCCTGCTCGAGGACCCGATCCAGGAGGCCGCCGAGGCCAACCCGGACATCGAGTTCGCGCTGATCGACTCCGCGTTCACCGACGCCGACTTCAACCCGGTGACGCTGGACAACGCCAAGCCGCTGCTGTTCAACACGCAGGAGGCCGCGTACCTCGCCGGCTACGTCGCCGCGGGCACCTCGACCACGGGCACCGTCGCCACCTTCGGCGGCATCCAGCTCCCGTCGGTGTCGATCTTCATGGACGGCTTCGCCGACGGCGTCGCCAAGTACAACGAGGACAACGGCGCCGACGTCAAGGTCCTCGGCTGGGACAAGGAGGCCCAGACCGGCTCCTTCACCGGTGACTTCGAGAACCAGACCAACGGCCAGAACCTGGCCAAGGGCTTCATCGACCAGGGCGCGGACGTCATCATGCCCGTCGCCGGCCCGGTCGGCCTCGGTGCCGCCGCGGCCGCGCAGGAGGCCGGGGACGTCGCGATCGTCGGCGTCGACGCCGACTGGTTCGAGACCTCGCCCGACTACTCCTCGATCATCCTGACCTCGGTCATGAAGGAGATCGGCCAGGCCGTGTTCGACACGGTCAAGGAGGCCTCCGAGGGCAGCTTCTCCTCGGACCCGTACGTGGGCACCCTGGAGAACGAGGGCATCGGCATCGCGCCGTTCCACGACTTCGACGCGAAGGTGCCGGCCGAGGTCAAGACGGCCGTCGAGGACCTGAAGGCCCAGATCATCTCCGGTGACCTGGTCGTGGAGTCCCCGAGCCAGAACTGACACCAGCGCCGTGGTGGCCCGGGCAGGACGCCTGCCCGGGCCACCGCTGCGTTCACCCGCGCACCCGGGACCTTGCGGCTGTCTCCGGCCGTCCGGTTTGGCCTAGTGTGCGCAGCGACACGATCGACCGAAGGAGCAGTCCCACGTGAAGCTCGAGCTGCGGGGGATCACCAAGCGTTTCGGCGCCCTGGTGGCGAACGACCACATCGACCTGGTGGTCGAGCCCGGCGAGATCCACGCGCTGCTGGGCGAGAACGGTGCCGGCAAGAGCACCCTGATGAACGTGCTGTACGGGTTCTACGACCCGGACGAGGGCCAGATCCTCGTGGACGGGCGGGCCGTGGAGTTCGCCGGCCCGGGCGACGCGATGGCCGCGGGCATCGGCATGGTGCACCAGCACTTCATGCTGGTCCCGGTGTTCACCGTCGCGGAGAACGTCGTCCTCGGGTACGAGCCCGTCAAGGGCGGCGGCATGCTGGACCTGACCGCGGCCCGCCGCCGCGTCAAGGAGATCTCCGACCGGTTCGGGTTCGACGTCGACCCCGACGCCCTGGTCGAGGACCTGCCGGTCGGCGCGCAGCAGCGCGTCGAGATCATCAAGGCGCTGTCCCGGGACGCGAAGGTCCTCATCCTCGACGAGCCCACCGCGGTGCTGACGCCGCAGGAGACCGACGAGCTCATCGCGATCATGCGGCAGCTGAAGGCGGCGGGCACGTCCATCGTCTTCATCACCCACAAGCTCCGTGAGGTCCGCGCCGTCGCGGACCGGATCACGGTCATCCGGCGCGGCAAGGTCGTCGGCAGCGCGCGGCCCGACGCCGCGGAGACCGAGCTGGCCTCGCTCATGGTCGGGCGGTCCGTCTCGCTCGGCGTCGACCGCGCGCCCGCGCAGCCAGGCGAGGTCGCCCTGCAGGTGCGGAACCTCTCCGTGCTCGACGAGGCCGGCGTGCGCCAGGTCGACGACGTGTCGTTCGACGTGGCCCGGGGCGAGATCGTCGCGGTCGCGGGCGTGCAGGGCAACGGCCAGACCGAGCTCACCGAGGTCATCCTCGGCCTGCAGCAGCCGGTGGCCGGGTCCGTCGTGCTCGACGGCACCGAGCTGGTCGGCCGCACGGTCAAGCAGGTGCTCGACGCCGGGGTCGGGTTCATCCCCGAGGACCGGACCGAGGACGGCGTCGTCGCCGACTTCTCGGTCGCCGAGAACCTCATCCTCGACCTGTACGACCGCGCGCCGTTCGCCCGCGGGATCTCCCTCGACCCGAAGCGGGTCCAGGAGAACGCCGAGCGCCGGACGGTCGAGTTCGACGTCCGCACGCCGTCGACCGAGGCGCACGCCGGCACGCTGTCCGGCGGCAACCAGCAGAAGGTCGTCCTGGCCCGCGAGATGTCCCGCCCGCTGCGGCTGTTCATCGCGTCGCAGCCCACCCGCGGCCTCGACGTCGGGTCGATCGAGTTCGTGCACAAGCGGATCGTGCAGGAGCGGGACACCGGCACCCCGGTGATCATCGTCTCGACCGAGCTCGACGAGGTGCTCGCCCTGGCGGACCGGATCGTGGTCATGTACCGCGGCCGGATCGTCGGCATCGTCCCCGGCGGCACCGACCGCGACGTGCTCGGCCTGATGATGGCCGGCGTCCCGCAGGCCGAGGCCGTGCAGCAGGCCGCGACCCACCACACCGTGCTCGGCGAGGCCGACATCGAGGCCTCCGAGGAGGAGAGCAAGTGAGCCAGGCGACCCCCGCCCCCGAGCAGCCGCCGGCCGGGTCCACCGCGCCGGCGCGCCGCGACGACGGCCTCGAGTCGCGCGCCCAGGGCGCGCTCCGCGAGATGCTGGAGAGCAGCTGGCTGGTGACGGTCGCCGCCCTGGTGCTCGCGCTCGTCATCTCCGGCGTGCTGATCGCGGCCGCCGACAGCGCCGTGCAGGACGCCGCGGGGTACTTCTTCGCGCGTCCGGCGGACTTCTTCTCGGCGGCGTGGGACGCGGTCTGGGGCGCGTACGTGGCGCTGTTCCAGGGGGCCGTCTTCGACCCGGGTGCCGCGACGTTCGCCCGCGGGATCCGCCCGATCACCGAGACGATGACCTGGTCCGTCCCGCTGATCCTCGCGGGCCTCGGCCTGGGCATCGGCTTCCGGGCCGGCATGTTCAACATCGGTGCGCAGGGCCAGATCATCCTCGGCGCGATCTTCGCCGGCTACATCGGCTTCGCCTGGGACCTGCCCCCCGTGCTGCACCTGCTGCTCGCGGTGATCGGCGGCGTCATCGGCGGTGGCCTGTGGGCCGGCATCGCCGGCTACCTCAAGGCCCGGACCGGCGCCAACGAGGTGATCGTCACGATCATGCTCAACAACATCGCGATCTACCTGGTGGGCTACCTGCTGACCACGTCGGCGTTCAAGCGCGGCGACAGCAACAACCCGGTGTCCCCGCCGATCGCCGAGAACGCGCTGTACCCGCAGCTGCTCGGGCCGCAGTTCCGGCTGCACCTCGGCTTCGTCGTCGCGATCCTCGCCGCCGTGTTCGTGTGGTGGCTGATGAACCGGTCGACGGTCGGGTTCGCGTTCCGCGCGGTCGGGTCCAACCCGAGCGCCGCCCGCACCGCGGGCATCAACGTCAACCGCATGTACCTGCTGGTGATGCTCGTGGCCGGCGGCCTGGCCGGCATGGCGGGCACCGCGCAGGTGCTCGGGACCGAGAAGGTCCTCACCGCCGGCATCGCGGCCAGCTTCGGGTTCGACGCGATCACGGTCGCCCTGCTCGGCCGGTCCAAGCCGCTCGGCACCTTCTTCGCCGGCCTGCTGTTCGGCGCGCTGCGCGCCGGCGGGTTCGCGATGCAGTCCCGGACCGGCACGCCGATCGACATCGTGCTCGTCGTCCAGTCGCTCGTCGTGCTGTTCATCGCGGCGCCCCCGCTGGTGCGCGCGGTGTTCCGCCTCCCGTCCCCCCGCGGTCCCGGCGCCCAGCCGGCCGAGCTCGCCGCGCCCGTCGTCAAGGAGGCCGCCGCGTGAGCGCCGTCGCCGCCCCCGCCCCCGCGCGCGCCGCGGCGGGCAAGCCGCTGCCGCCGATCTCGTACAAGGCGCCGATCGCGTACGGCGCGGTCGCCGCGGTCGCGCTGCTGCTGTTCGGGATCCTGCCCGCCTCGGGCCGGGAGACCTCGTTCACCATGTTCGCGCCGGGGGAGAACATCGCGTTCTCTGTCCCGTCCAAGCTGACCGCGATCGTGCTCTGCCTGATCGCCCTCGGGCTCGCGGCCTGGTCGTTCCAGGCGGCGCGGACCCGCCGCAAGGTCGGCGTCTGGCTGCCCGCCGTCTACGCGGTCGCGCTGGTGTTCGCCCTCCTCACGTGGGCCGTCGCGGGCAAGGCGCAGCCGCTGCCCCTCACGAGCCTGCTGCAGGGGTCGCTGTTCCTCGCGGTGCCGCTGGTGTTCGGCGCCCTCGCCGGCCTGGTCAGCGAGCGGTCCGGCATCATCAACATCGCGATCGAGGGCCAGCTGCTCGCCGGCGCGTTCCTCGCCGCCGTGGTCGCGACCATCACGTCCAGCGCCTACGTCGGCCTGATCGCCGCGCCCATCGCCGGTGCCCTGGTCTCCGCCCTGCTCGTCGCGTTCGCGATCAAGTACGTGGTCGACCAGATCATCGTCGGCGTCGTGCTCAACGTGCTGGTCGTGGGCATCACGAGCTACCTGTTCTCCACCGTGCTCAAGGAGAACGCCGACACGCTGAACGCGCCGCCGCGCCTGCCGACGCTCGCGATCCCGGGGCTCTCGGACATCCCGATCATCGGCCCGGTGCTGTTCCGGCAGACGATCCTCGTGTACCTCATGTACGTCGTGGTGATCGTGCTGCAGGTCCTGGTGTTCCGCAGCCGCTGGGGCCTGCGCATGCGGGCCGTCGGCGAGCACCCCAAGGCCGCGGACACCGTCGGCATCAAGGTCAACCGCACCCGCGTGTGGAACACGCTGCTCGGCGGCGCCATCGCCGGCCTCGGCGGCGCGTTCTTCACGGTCGCGAACGGCCTGGCGTTCGGCAAGGAGATGACCGGCGGGAAGGGCTTCATCGCGCTCGCCGCGATGATCCTCGGCCGGTGGAGCCCGAAGGGCGCGCTGGCCGCGGCCCTGCTGTTCGGCTTCGCGGACAACCTGCAGGTGGTGCTCGGCATCATCGGCACGCCGATCCCGAGCCAGATCATGCTGATGACCCCGTACGTGGTGACGATCTTCGCGGTCGCCGGGCTGGTCGGCCGGGTGCGCGCGCCCGCCGCGGAGGGCATCGCCTACGTGAAGTGAGCACGTCACGACCGCCGTCGCCCGCGCAGGGCGGCGGCGGTCGTGCTTCACGGGCACACTCGGGAGCGTCCGAGCAGGTGCCGTGAGACGCCCCGGTCGCCCGGGGAGAACAGGAGACCGGCTGTGCCGGAGATCGACTGGGACGCCCTGCGTGCCGCCGCCACCGAGGTGATGCACCGCGCGTACGTCCCGTACTCGAAGTTCCCCGTCGGCGTCGCGGCGCTGGTGGACGACGGCCGCGTGGTCGTCGGCTGCAACGTCGAGAACGCCTCCTACGGCCTGACGCTGTGCGCCGAGTGCGCGCTCGTGTCCGGGCTGCACGTGTCCGGCGGCGGGCGTCTCGTGGCGTTCGCCTGCGTGGACGCCCACGGGAACGCCCTCATGCCGTGCGGCCGCTGCCGCCAGCTCCTGTGGGAGCACGGGGGTCCCGACCTGCTCGTCGACACGGTGAGCGGGATCAAGCCGATGACCGAGGTGCTGCCCGACGCGTTCGGGCCGTCCGACCTGGTCGAGAGGAAGTCTTCGTGAGCACCGAGAAGTTCGACGCCGTCGACGTCATCGTCGCCAAGCGCGACGGGCACCGCCTGACGGACGCCCAGATCGACTGGGTCATCGACGCGTACACCCGTGGCGTCGTGGCCGAGGAGCAGATGTCCGCCCTCAACATGGCGATCCTGCTCAACGGCATGGACCGCGCGGAGATCTCGCGGTGGACCGCCGCGATGATCGCCTCCGGCGAGCGGATGGACTTCTCCGGTCTGCGCCGGCCCACCGCCGACAAGCACTCGACCGGCGGCGTCGGCGACAAGATCACCCTGCCGCTCGCGCCCCTGGTGGCCGTGTTCGACGTCGCGGTCCCGCAGCTGTCCGGCCGCGGCCTCGGCCACACCGGCGGGACCCTCGACAAGCTGGAGTCCATCCCGGGCTGGCGCGCGGCGCTGTCGAACGACGAGATGATGGCGCAGCTCGACGGCCCCGGTGCGGTGATCTGCCAGGCCGGCTCGGGCCTCGCGCCCGCCGACCGCAAGCTCTACGCCCTGCGCGACGTGACCGGCACCGTCGAGGCGATCCCGCTCATCGCGTCGTCGATCATGAGCAAGAAGATCGCCGAGGGCACCGGCGCGCTGGTGCTCGACGTGAAGGTCGGCTCCGGCGCGTTCATGAAGGACCTGGACCGGGCCCGCGAGCTCGCCCGCACGATGGTCGACCTGGGCACCGACGCCGGCGTGAACACCGTCGCGCTGCTCACGGACATGTCGACGCCGCTCGGCCTCACCGCGGGCAACGCGCTCGAGGTCCGGGAGTCGCTCGAGGTGCTCGCGGGCGGCGGCCCGTCCGACGTCGTGGAGCTGACCGTCGCGCTGGCCGAGGAGATGCTGGCCGCCGCCGGGCGCCCGGGGCTCGACGTGCGGGCCGCTCTGACGGACGGCCGCGCGATGGACGTCTGGCGTCGGATGATCGAGGCGCAGGGCGGCGACGCCGACGCGACCCTCCCGGTCGCGCGGCACACCGAGCAGGTGCTGGCGCCGGCCGACGGCGTGCTCACCCGGCTCGACGCCTACGCGGTGGGCATCGCGGCGTGGCGCCTCGGCGCCGGCCGCGCGCGCAAGGAGGACCCGGTGCAGGCCGGCGCGGGCGTCGAGCTGCACGCCAAGCCGGGTGACGCGGTCCGCGCGGGGCAGCCGCTGCTGACCCTGCACACGGACACCCCGGAGCGGTTCGAGCGCGCGAAGGAGGCCCTGGAGGGCGGCTTCGACGTCGCCGCCGAGGCCGCGGCGCCGACCCCGCTGGTCCTGGACCGCATCGCGGCGTCCTGAGCGGCACGGCGAGGCCCCGCAGCGCGCGTGCGCTGCGGGGCCTCGCGTGCGCCCGCGGCAGCCTCTCGCCGAGTCTCCGCTTCCGGCCTTCGGCGGGCGGCGCGGACGGAGGCCGACAATGGAGACTCGGCGGACGAGGGGAGCGGGCGTGGGCGCGCGATCGGGGTGGCGCAGCGGGCAGCTGACGACGGTGCTGCGGGCGCTGCGTGGCCGGGTGGTGCCGCCGGCACCGGGCGGCGGGATCGCACGCGGCGCGGCCGGCGGGGCGGACAGCCCGGCGCCGTCCCGCGTCGACGGCGTCGCGCTCGCCGCCGCCGTGGCCCGGGGCGCCCTTCCCGCGGACGCCCTCGACGGCCTCGACGCCCGGCGGCGCGCGCAGGTGCTCGCCCCGCTCGACGTCCCCGCCGGCCGCACGGTCCGCTGGGGCACCGCCGCCGCGCGCCAGGTCGACGGCACCACGTGCGGCGCGGCCGTCCTGGGCCTGCTCGCGGCCGCCGGCGACCCGCGGCTCGCGCTCTGGCTCGTGTCCGGGCGGCTGCCCGACGGGCCGCGCCCGCCGGAGCTCGCCGGCCTCGACCTGCCCGAGCCCGCGGACCCGCACCACCCCGAGGCCCCGACCTGGTTCCGCACCCCGGACGGCCGGGTGGTGCACGCCTCGGCCACCGGCGAGGAGGCCGCCGCGGCGCGCTGGGGGCTGCTCCAGGCGGCCCTGCACCGGCGCAGCACGGTCCGGGCGCTCGGCGGCGTCCTGCCGTGGCCGCGCGCGCTCGGCACGCCGCCGTGGGGCGCCGCGCGCCTGGCCCGGTTCCCCGGCGTGCGGTACCGCTCGGTGCTGGTCGACGACACCCGGACGGCGGAGGTCGACGACCTGCTGGCGCGCGTCGACGCCGCCCTCGGCCGTGGGATCCCCGTGCCGCTGTACTCGGGCGGCGACCTGTCCGGCGGCCTCGGGGCCGCGGTCCCGCGGCACGTGGTCCTGGCCGTGGGCCGCGCGGGTGACGACTACCGGGTCTACGAGCCGGGCGCCGGCGCGGTGCTCCCGCTGCCGCGTGCGGCGCTGCGCTCCCCGTCCGGACCGGTGCCGGCGCTCGGCCACTGGACCCACCTGGCCTGGGCGCTCCTCCCGACCCCGGCCCGCTGACACCCCGACGGCACCCGTCCGGCCTGGCGGGTCGCGCGCGTCCGGGACACGATGGGGGTGTACCCCGCCGCCGACCGGAGGAGTGGACATGAGCACCGTTCCCGGCGACCGGACCTGGCGCGACGCCGGGCTCGTCGAGCCCGAGCTGACCGACCTGCCGGAGGTCCGGCCCGACGACGACAGCGACGCCCGCGACGGCGCCTACGAGCCGGACGACCCGCGGCCCGACCTGGTCGGCGAGGCCGACCCGGGCGACGTCGCCGAGCAGAAGACCCCCGTCCCCGAGGACGAGCGGGACGACTACCCCTGAGGTCCCCCCGCGCCGCGGACACCCCGCCCGGGCGCCCGGCTCCCCGATGCGAGGTTCCGGGCACCCGGCCACTACGGTGGGCGCATGACCGTGACCTTCGAGCAGATCGTCGCGCTGCCCAAGGTCCTGCTGCACGACCACCTCGACGGGGGCGTGCGCGCGCGGACCGTCGTCGAGCTCGCGGAGAAGGTCGGGCACGAGCTGCCGGCGACCGACCCGGACGCGCTGGCGGCCTGGTTCCGGGACGCCGCGGACAGCGGCAGCCTCGAGGCGTACATCGCGACGTTCAGCCACACCCTGGCCGTCATGCAGCGGCCCAAGGCCCTGCGCCGGGTCGCGCGCGAGGCGGTGCTGGACCTGGCCGCCGACGGCGTCGTGTACGTCGAGGAGCGGTTCGCCCCCGAGCTGCACCAGGAGGGCGGGCTGTCGCTGCAGCAGGCCGTCGACGCCGTGCTGGAGGGGCTCGCCGAGGGCGAGGCCGAGGCGGCCGCGGACGGCCGCCCGATCCGGGCCCGGCTGCTGCTGTGCGCCATGCGCCAGTCCGACCGCGCCGACGAGATCGCCGCCCTGGCGCTCGCCAACCGGGACCGGGGCGTCGTCGGCTTCGACATCGCCGGTCCCGAGGCGGGCTTCCCGGCGAGCGCCCTGGGCGCCGCCTTCGCGCAGCTGCGCACCGCCCGGTTCCCCGTCACGGTGCACGCCGGCGAGGCCGCGGGCCGCGACTCGATGGACGAGGCGGTCGACGTGGGCGCCCTGCGCCTGGGCCACGGCGTGCGGCTGGTGGACGACATCCGGCACGACGACGACGGCACGCCCGTGCTGGGCCGCCTGGCGCACTGGGTCCGGGACCGCGGCATCGCCCTCGAGGTGTGCCCGACGTCGAACCTGCAGACCGGCGCCGCCGCGTCGATCGCCGAGCACCCGGTCACGACCCTGCTGCGGCTGGGGTTCGCCGTCACGGTGAACACCGACAACCGCCTGCAGTCCCGCACCGGCCTCAGCCGCGAGCTGCACCTGCTCGTCACCGAGGCGGGCTGGACCGTCGACGACGTGCGGACGGTCACCCTGACCGCCGCCCGCCACGCGTTCGTCCACGCGGACGAGCGCCAGGACCTCATCGACCGGGTCATCGTCCCCGGTCACGCACCGACCGGAACAGGAAGGCACCGCGCATGACCCAGTCCCTCGACGCCGCCGCGCTGGCGCAGTTCGTCGACCACACGCTGCTCAAGCCCGAGGCGACCCGCGCGGACGTCGAGGCGCTCGTGACAGAGGGCGCGTCGCTCGGCGTGTACTCCGTGTGCGTCTCGCCGTCGTTCCTGCCGCTGGACGCGCAGGGCCTCAAGGTCGCCACCGTGTGCGGCTTCCCCTCGGGCAAGCACCACAGCGACGTCAAGGCCGCCGAGGCCGCCCGCTCCGTCGCCGACGGCGCGGACGAGGTCGACATGGTGATCGACGTCGGCGCCGCCAAGGAGGGCCGGTTCGCCGACGTGCAGGCCGACATCGCCGCTGTGCGCGCCGCCACCCCGGCGCCCGTCGTGCTCAAGGTCATCATCGAGTCGGCCGCGCTGACCGACCACGAGATCGTCGAGGTCTGCCGGGCCGCCGAGGCCGCGGGCGCCGACTTCGTGAAGACCTCGACCGGCTTCCACCCCGCCGGCGGCGCCTCCGTGCACGCCGTCGAGATCATGAACGCCACCGTCGGCGGCCGCCTCGGCATCAAGGCCTCGGGCGGCATCCGCACCACGGCCGACGCCCTCGCGATGATCGAGGCGGGCGCGACCCGGCTCGGCCTGTCCGGCACCGCCGCGGTGCTCGGCGGCTTCGAGGCGGACGGCGGGTACTGAACCCCCGCGCCCGGCGCAGCACGACCGACGGCCCGTCACCCCGGCAGCGGGGGACGGGCCGTCAGTGCGTCCGGGGCCGGCTCGGGTGGTGTGCGGTCAGGGTGCCGCGGCCGCGTGCGCCGCCCACCCCGCGGCGCCCACCGCGAGGGGCAGCAGCCACGCCGTACGGGTCCACCGGCGTCCGAGCAGGACCGCGAGTGCCGCCGCCCCGGCCGCCGCGGCCAGCAGCGCGCCGGTGAGGCGCAGCCCGTGCGCCCGTGCGCCGGCGGCCGAGCACCACCAGGGCACCGGGAGCACGGCCGGGCACATCAGGTCCGGCGGCAGTCCCAGGACCGCCGGCCACAGCGCCGCGACGCCCGCCCCGGCGACGAGGGCGATCGCGAGCAGCGGCCCGGCGACCGCACGCGCGGCGGCGGTCCGAGCCGCGGCGGGGGTCGCGCTCTCCACACCGGCACCGTAGCGGGGCGGTCCGGTGCGGCGAGCGCTGTGCGCACCGACGACGACGGCCCGCCCCCCGATCGGGGGACGGGCCGCTGCCTCGTCTCGACGCCGCCGGCGCGGCCGGGCGTCAGAGCCCCAGCGCCGCCGCCACGTCCGCGCGCACCGCGTCCAGCCGCGCCCGCGCGGCGACCCGCGCCTCGCCGACCGACGCGACCGACGCGTGCTCCTCGACCGGCACCACGACCTCGAGGTAGCACTTCACCTTCGGCTCGGTGCCGGAGGGCCGGACGATGACCCGGGTGTCGTCCTGGGTGAGCAGCCGGATGCCGTCGGTCGGGGGCAGGCCCTCGCGGTCGGCGTCCGAGCCGGCGGCCAGGTCGACGACGGCCAGGACCGGCGAGCCCGCGAGGACGACCGGCGGGTGCTCGCGCAGCCGCTGCATGGTCTCGGGGATCTGCAACAGGTCGGTGAACCGGGCCGACAGCTGGTCGGTGAGGTGCAGGCCGTGCTGCCGGGCGAGGTCGTCCAGGACGTCGACCGGGGCGCGGCCCTCGGCCTTGAGACGGGCGGCCAGGCCGGCGAGGGTCAGCGCGGCGGAGATGCCGTCCTTGTCCCGCACGTGCGCGGGGTCGACGCAGTAGCCGAGGGCCTCCTCGTAGCCGTACACGAGGCCCTCGACGCGGGAGATCCACTTGAACCCCGTGAGCGTCTGGGCATGCCGGAGGCCGGCGTGCGCGGCGATCCGGCCGAGCAGCCGGGACGACACGATGGAGTTCGCGAGCACGGGCGCGTCGTCGGCCACGGCCGCGCCGACGGACCCGAGCCGGGAAGCCGCCACGCTGCCGAGCAGCGCGCCGGTCTCGTCGCCGTGCAGCATCCGCCAGCCGTCCGAGCCCGCGGAGCCGGCGCTCATGTGCGTGCGCGCCCGCGGGTCGATCACGGCGGCGCCGCAGCGGTCGGCGTCCGGGTCGAGGGCGATGACCAGGTCGGCCTGCACCTCGGCGGCGAGCGCCACGGCCAGGTCGATCGCGCCGGGCTCCTCGGGGTTCGGGAAGGCGACGGTGGGGAAGTCGGGGTCGGGCTCGGCCTGGAGCGTCACGACGTGCACGTCGGTGAAGCCCGCCTCGGCGAGCACCCGGCGGGCGGTGCCGCCGCCGACACCGTGCATCGGGGTGAGCACGACGCGCAGCGCGGCGTGCCGGGCGCGGGCCTCGTCGGACAGGTCGGCGAGGCCGAGCACCTCGGCGACGTAGGCGTCGACGATCTCGGGGCCGACCGACGACCAGCCCTCGGCGGCGCGCGGCACGGCGGCGACCGACGGGACCCGCGCGATCTCGGCGGCAATGGCGGCGTCCATCGGCGGGACGATCTGCGCGCCCTGGCCGGAGTCGGTGACGACGCGGCCGCCGAGGTAGACCTTGTAGCCGTTGTCCTTCGGCGGGTTGTGGGACGCGGTGACCATGACGCCCGCGTCGGCGCCGAGGTGCCGGACGGCGAACGCCAGGACCGGCGTCGGCAGGTACGGCGGCAGCATGACGACCTCGATGCCGACCGCGGTCAGCACCGCGGCGGTGTCGCGGGCGAAGTCGACGGAGCCGTGCCGGGCGTCGTGGCCCACGACCACGCGGGGCGCGGGGGACACGCCCTCGAGCTCGCCGAGCAGGTAGGCACCCAGGCCGGACGCGGCGCGGATGACGACCGCGCGGTTCATCCGGTGCGGGCCGCCCTCGACGGCGCCGCGCAGGCCGGCGGTGCCGAACTGGAGGAGCCCCTGGAACCGGTCGGCCAGGTCCTCGCGGGCCTCGCGCACGTCGGTGGCCGACTGCTGGTCCTCGGGGGAGGCGCCGCCGGATACGGACGGCTCACCGGCCTCGGCGCGGTCGAGCAGCGCGGTCAGCTCCGCCGCGGTGCGCGGGTCGGGGTCGTCCGCGATCCACTCGCGGACCCGGCCCGCCAGCTCCGCCCAGGCGTCGCCCTGCTCCGTCACGTCCGCGCCGGTCTCGGTGCGCTCGGTCATCCGTCTGCCGTCCTCCCCGGGGCGCCCCGCCCCGACCTCGCTGCCTGCTGCGCGGCGCTCGGGCCGCGGTGGTGCCGTGCTGCGCGCCGCGCCGCCGCGGAGGACCCGGGCGGCACGGCGCGTCGATCAGATGCGGCCGACGATGTCCGCCAGCAGCCGGCTGATCCGCGGGCCCGCCGCGGCGCCGGCCTCGAGGACCTCGGCGTGGGACAGCGGCTCGTCGCCGACGCCCGCGGCCAGGTTGGTGACCAGCGAGATGCCGAGCACCTCCATGCCGACGTGCCGCGCCGCGATGGCCTCGATGGTGGTGGACATGCCGACCAGGTCGCCGCCCATGATCCCGGCCATCCTCACCTCGGCCGGGGTCTCGTAGTGCGGGCCGCGGAACTGCACGTAGACGCCCTCGTCCAGCGACGGGTCGACCTCGCGCGCCACGTCGCGGAGCCGGCCGGCGTACAGGTCGGTCAGGTCGACGAACGTGGCGCCCTCCAGCGGGGACACGGTCGTGAGGTTGATGTGGTCCCGGATCAGCACCGGGGTGCCCGGGCCCCACGCCGGGTTCAGGCCGCCGCAGCCGTTGGTGAGCACGACGGTCGAGCAGCCGGCGGCCGCGGCGGTGCGGACGCCGTGCACGACGCGGCGCACGCCCTTGCCCTCGTACAGGTGGGTGCGCGAGCCCAGCACGAGCGCGTGCTTGCCGGTCGCGGCGATCTTGACCGAGCGGATCGTGCCGACGTGGCCGACGACGGCCGGCGCGGCGAAGCCCGGGACGTCGGGCGCCGCGATCTCGGCGACGGTCTCGCCCAGCAGGTCGGCGGCGCCGCCCCAGCCGGAGCCCAGCACCAGCGCGACGTCGTGCTTCTCCACCCCGGTCGCCTCCGCGAGGTACGCGGCGGCGTCGGCCGCGACGGCCAGCGGGTCGGTGGTCGGGTCGTCGAGACGGGCGTCGTCGGCCATGCGGGTGCTCCTCGCGGTGCGTGCGGCGGTGGTGGTGCGGGTGGCGACCCGGCGCGCGGGCACGTGCGGTCGCAACGGTCGAGCGTACCGGCCGCACCCGCCCCGCAGGACCCCGGAAGGTCCCGCCGCGGCGCGTGGCGGGGGTGCGTCCGCGGCGCGAACCGGGAAGATGGACCCGTGACGTCGTCGACCCCCACGCCCGCGCCCGCCGACCCCGCCGCGACCACCCCCGCCGCGGCCGACGCCCCCGACGCCGCGGCCGCCCCGCCCGCCTCCTCGACCAGCAGCGCCGCCGCGCCCGCGCCCGGCCCCGCCGACGCCGGCCGCCCGGCGCCCCGGGTCGTGGTCGTCGGCGGCGGTCCCGGCGGCTACGAGGCCGCCCTGGTCGCCCGCCGGCTCGGCGCGGAGGTGACCGTCGTCGAGCGCGCGGGCCTCGGCGGCGCCGCCGTGCTCACCGACGTGGTCCCGTCGAAGACGCTGATCGCCACCGCGGAGTGGATGACGATCGCGGAGCGCGCCCCGGACCTGGGCATCCGCCTGGACGTGCCCGCGGGCCCCGGCGAGGACGCGGACCCCGCCCACGACACCGGCCGCAGCCGCCGGCACAGCATCGACCTGGCCGCGGTGAACGCCCGGGTGCGGGACCTGGCGCTGGCGCAGTCGCACGACATCCGCACGCGGCTGGAGCGCGAGGGCGTGCGCGTGGTGATCGGCCACGGGCGGCTCGACGGCCCGGAACGGGTGGTCGTCACCGGCGACGCGGACGAGACGCTCGACGCCGACGTCGTCCTGCTGGCGACCGGCGCGACGCCCCGCACGCTGCCCGACGCGCAGCCCGACGGCGAGCGCATCCTCACCTGGACGCAGCTCTACCACTTGGACGCCCTGCCGGAGCGGCTGATCGTGGTCGGCTCGGGCGTCACCGGTGCCGAGTTCGCCGGGGCGTACGTGTCGCTCGGCTCGCAGGTGGTCCTGGTGTCGAGCCGGGACCGGGTGCTGCCGGGCGAGGACGCCGACGCCGCGACGATGCTCGAGGACGTGTTCCGGACGCGCGGCATGGAGGTCGTCGGGCGCTCGCGGGCGCAGGCGGCACGGCGGACCGCGGACGGCGTGGTCGTGACCCTGGCAGACGGCCGGGAGATCCACGGCTCCCACGTGCTGCTGGCGGTCGGGTCGATCCCCAGCACCGAGGGCCTCGGCCTCGCGGAGTCGGGCGTGCGCACGACGCCGTCCGGGCACATCGAGGTCGACAAGGTGTCCCGCACCTCGGCGCGCGGGGTCTACGCGGCCGGCGACGTGACCGGCGTGCTGCCGCTGGCGTCCGTCGCGGCGATGCAGGGGCGGATCGCGATGTCGCACGCGCTCGGCGACGCGGTGGCGCCGCTGAAGCTGCGCGGCGTGGCGGCGAACATCTTCACCGCCCCCGAGATCGCGACGGTGGGCCTGAGCGAGACGGCGCTGATCGAGCGGGACGCGCACTTCGTCACGCACACGCTGCCGCTGGCCCGGAACCCGCGCGCCAAGATGCTCGGTGTCCGCGACGGCTTCGTGAAGCTGTTCGCGCACTCGACGGCGGGCACGGTGCTCGGCGGGGTCGTGGTGGCGCCGCGCGCGTCGGAGCTGATCTTCCCGATCACGCTGGCGGTGTCGCACAGCCTGACGGTCGACGACGTGGCGAACGCGTTCACGGTGTACCCGTCGCTGTCGGGGTCCATCGGCGAGGTGGCCCGGGTGCTGCACCGGACCGACCAGGGCTGAACCCGGGCGTCCGGGCGGCCCCGGCGCGGGTCAGCCCGCCCGGACCTCCGTCACCAGCGCCAGGTGGTCCGAGGAGTCGTCGGCGAGCACCCGCGCCTCCGCGAACGTCACCCCGCCCCGCCCGAGCACCCAGTCGATCCGGACGGCCGGCTCGTTGCTCGGGTGGGTGAGCACGTCCTCGGCGCCCGCGGTGTCCATGGCGCTGACCCAGCCGGCGCCGCCCAGCGCGTCGAGCTCGGCGGAGCCCGGCTCGGCGTTGAGGTCGCCGGCCAGCACCGACGGCACGTCGTCCGGGAGCGCGTCCTCGAGCGCCGCGAGCTGGTCGAGCCGGGTGTCCACGTTGTCGTCCCGGTGCTGCAGGTGCACCGACGTCACCCGCACGGACTCGCCCCCCGGCCCCGCGACCCGCGCGGTGAGCGCGGACCGCTCCTGCGGTCCGGCGCCGTACGGCAGGTCGACGACCTCGACGTCGGTGAGCTCGGTGCGGGACAGCAGGGCGTTGCCGAACTGCTGGTCCGCGGCCGGGGCGAAGGCCACGTGCATGCCGAGCCGGTGGCCCAGCCAGGTGAGCATGTCCGCGCCGCCGCCCAGCACCCAGCCGCGGGACACCTCCTGCAGCGCGACGACGTCCGGGCCCTGGGCCTCGATGGTGCGGGCGATCTGCTCCAGGTCGACCGCGGTGTGCGCGGCGACGCCGTAGTGCAGGTTCCAGTCGAGCACCACGAACGTGTCGGGGTCCGCGTCGGCCGCGGGGGCCGGGGCGGCGAGCGTCGCGGACACCCAGCCGACCAGCAGGAGCGCGACGGACGGCAGCACGAGGAACCGCAGCGCGTTGGCCCGCAGCGGGGGAGCGGGCTCGCGGGCCCCCGCCTCGACCGTCGTGGGCGCCGCGGCCTCGGCGGGCTCCGGCGGCGTGCGCCACCGCAGGCCGCCGGTCGCGAGCAGCGCCGCCGCCAGCACGACCACCCACGCGTTGTCGACGCCGAGCGGCACGTCGTAGTCCAGCAGGTAGAGCAGCAGCACGACGACCAGCCCGAGCCCGACGCCGCCGGTGGCGAGCGCGGTGCGCGGGATCCCGGGCGGCGCGGGCCGGCGGGTCTTGAGCGCGACCGTGAGCACGACGCCCGCGGCGGCCTCGGCGACCAGGATCGCGACGAGCGCCGGGACGCCGGTGGTGAGGAACGCGACCGCGGTGGCGACCGGCAGCAGGACGGCCGCCGCCCAGCGCACGGGACGGGCCATGATCCGCGGCACGAGCAGCAGCCAGGCGGTGAGCGCCGACGCCAGCACGGTCGCGGTCCCCGCGGCCATCAGCGGCAGGTGCGACTGCGCCGCCGCGAACGCGGGGTTGCCCAGCACCATCACGACCAGCGCGAGCGCGGGGCCGAGCACCCAGGTCCGGCGCGGCCGGCCGGTCGCGGTCTCGCGGCGCGCGACCCACGCGAGGGCGACCGCGAGCAGCACCAGGACGACGGCCACCACGCTGCCCAGCACCCCGCCCCGCCACAGCGGGTCCCAGGTGCCGAGCGCCAGCTGAAGCCCCGCCGACAGCCCGGTGCCGAGCGTGAGGCCGAGCGCCGCCTGCCGCCCGCCGCCCGCGCGGCCCGCGACCAGCGTCGTCGCCAGCACCAGCGCGGCGACGGCGAGCGAGGCCGTGACGAGCCCGGCGACGAACCGCGCCTCGTCGTGCACCACCTGCGTGACCAGGCGGGCCGCACCGAGCGCGACGACGGCGACGAGGGCCGTCCGCCCGGACGCGGTGCCCGGGCCGCGGCGGCCGGTGCCGACCAGCGCGAGCGCGGCGAGCAGCCCCGCCCCGAGGAAGGTGACCACCGCGGCGCCGGCGACGGCGACGGTGCTGACGGCGAACGCCCGGTCCAGCACCGGGCCGGCGGCGCGCACGGCGTCGAGCGCGAGGACGGTGACCAGCGCGACGAGCGAGACCCGGGTCGCGGTGCCCGCGTCCGGCGGGAGCGGGCTCCCGGCCGGCGACGGTGCGGACGCGGCGGGCACCGACGGCGGTGCGGCTTCGGGGACGCTCACGCCGTCAACGTAGTGGGCGGCGTGCCGCGCGGGCGAACGCCTTCCCCCGGGCGGGCGCGCCGCTGGCGCCCGCGGGCCTCAGGACGCGGCGTCCTCGACCTCGGGCGGCAGCGCCGCGCGCAGGGCCGGCCAGGCGTCCGCGAACGCGGGCAGCAGCGGCAGCGCGGTGACGTCGTCGAGCGCGACCCAGGCGATCGCGAGGCTCTCGTCGTCGGTCGGCCGCGCGTCGACCGGGCCGGACGTGACGGCCACGATCGTCGTGTACGACCAGTCCTCGTGGTCGAGCACGTGCTCACCGACCACCCGGACGGACGCGGGCTCGATGCCCGCCTCCTCCTGCGACTCGCGCAGGGCGCCGTCGACCGCCGACTCGCCGGTGTGCCGGGCGCCGCCGGGCAGCCCCCAGGTGCCGCCCTGGTCGCTCCACGGCGCGCGGTGCTGCAGCACGACCGCGGCGGCGTCGGTGGCCGTCGCCGGGCGCGCCAGCAGCAGGCCGGCCGCGCCGGCGGTGCCCCAGTGCCGGCGGCCGCACCGGCACTCGACCCACCCGTCGCCCGGGTGGTGCGGTCGCCGCGGCACCGCGGTCAGTCGACGATCTCGCAGATGGCGGTGCCCGCCGCGACCATCCCGCCGACGTCGGCGGACAGGGACGCGATGGTGCCGGCGCGGTGCGCGACCAGCGGCTGCTCCATCTTCATGGCCTCGAGCACCACGACCAGGTCGCCCTCGGCCACGGTGTCGCCCTCGCCGACCGCGACCTTGACGATCGTGCCCTGCATGGGGGAGGTGAGGGCGTTGCCGGACGCGGCGGCCGGGCGGCCCGCGGCGCGGCGGGGGGCCGAGCGGCGGGGGCCCGCGGCGGCGGCGCGGCCGCGACCGGCGCGCAGGGCGAGCGCGGCCGGGAGCACGACCTCGAGGCGCTTGCCGCCGACCTCGACGACCACGCGCTCGAGCTCGGTGGGCTCGCCGTCCTCGTCGGGCCCGCTGGCGGTGACGGCGGGCGTGCCCGTGAGCGTGGGCAGCCGGTCGGCGAACTCGGTCTCGATCCACCGGGTGTGCACCGCGAACGGCTGCTCCGGGTCGGTCGGGACGAAGGCCGGCTCGGCCATGACGGCGCGGTGGAACGGCACGACCGTCGGGATGCCGGCGATCTCCAGCTCGGCCAGGGCCCGGCGGGCGCGCTCCGCGGCCTGCTGCCGGGTCGCGCCGGTGACGACCAGCTTGGCGATCATCGAGTCGAAGGCGCCCGACACGGTGTCGCCCTCGACCACGCCGGAGTCGACCCGGACGCCCGGGCCCGCGGGGAACCGCAGCGTCGAGATCTTGCCGGGCGCCGGCAGGAACCCGGCGGCCGGGTCCTCGCCGTTCAGCCGGAACTCGAAGGAGTGGCCGCGGGTCTCCACGTGGTCGTAGCCGAGGGGCTCGCCGTCGGCGATGCGGAGCTGCTCGCGGACCAGGTCGATACCGCTGATCTCCTCGGAGACCGGGTGCTCGACCTGCAGGCGGGTGTTCACCTCGAGGAACGAGATCGTCCCGTCGGCGGCGACGAGGAACTCGCAGGTGCCGGCGCCGACGTAGCCGGCCTCCTGGAGGATGGCGACCGAGGCGTCGACCAGCTGGGCGCGCTGCGCGTCGGAGAGGTACGGCGCGGGGGCCTCCTCGACGAGCTTCTGGTGCCGGCGCTGCAGCGAGCAGTCGCGGGTCGACACGACGACCACGGTGCCGTGCTCGTCGGCGAGGCACTGGGTCTCGACGTGCCGCGGCCGGTCCAGGTACCGCTCGACGAAGCACTCGCCGCGGCCGAACGCCGCGACGGCCTCGCGGACCGCGGAGTCGTACAGCTCGTCGATCTCCTCGGAGGTGCGGGCGACCTTGAGGCCGCGGCCGCCGCCGCCGAACGCCGCCTTGATGGCGACCGGCAGCCCGTGCTCGCGGACGAACGCGTGCACCTCCTCGGCGCCGGACACCGGGTCGGGGGTGCCCGCGACGAGCGGGGCGCCGGCGCGCTGCGCGATGTGCCGCGCGCTCACCTTGTCGCCGAGGTCGCGGATCGCGGCGGGCGGCGGGCCGACCCAGACCAGCCCGGCGTCCAGGACGGCCTGGGCGAACTCGGCGTTCTCCGAGAGGAACCCGTAGCCCGGGTGCACGGCGTCCGCGCCGGAGCGGCGGGCGACGTCGAGCAGCTTGGCGATGTCCAGGTACGTCTCGGCGGCGCGGGCGCCGTCCAGCGCGTAGGCCTCGTCGGCGACGCGCACGTGCAGCGCCTCGCGGTCGGGGTCCGCGTAGACGGCGACGGAGGCGAGGCTGGCGTCGCGGCAGGCGCGGGCGATGCGGACGGCGATCTCGCCGCGGTTGGCGACGAGGACCTTCGAGATGCGGGGCACGGCTCACCGTAACGCGGGCTGCCTCCGGCGTTCACGCCCGCGGCCGGTCGCGCCGCGAAGATCGCCGAACCGGCCAACGCGGTCCCCGCGCCGTTGGAGGGTTCCACAGCGGACGCGCGGCGCCGGGTGCGCGGCCCGGCGCGCCCTTGTCCGCCCCCGACAAACCCGCGGCGCCGTGCGCCGGGCGTCGAGTGCCTACCGGACACGCCGAGTGCCTATCCAGCGGATAGGCACTCGACGTGTCGGTTGTGCACTGGGGGCTGGGCGCGGCGCGTGCGGGCGGTGCGGGCGCGGCCGCGGGCCGCCGCGCCGACCGGGTAGCCGACACGTCGAGCGAGCAGTCGCCGACTACCCCCTCGACGTGTCGGCTACCCGCTCGCGTCCGAGGCGGCGCGCGTAGGGGGCGCGGCGCGGGCGGCGCGGGCGGCCAGGAGGGGCGTCAGGACGGGAGGCGGGTCCAGAGGGTGTGCAGGGGGACGCCGCGCGCGGCCAGGAGCTCGCGCAGCAGCGGCAGGCTCAGGCCGACGACGCCGTGGTGGTCGCCCTCGACGCGGGTGATGAACGCGCCGCCGAGGCCGTCGATGGTGAACGCGCCCGCGACCCACAGCGGCTCGCCGGTGGCGACGTAGGCGTCGACCTCGGCGTCGGTGACGTCGGCGAAGTGCACGACGGTGGTGGACGTGGCGCCCGACTCGCGGCCCGCGCCGCCGCCGTCGCCCGCGCGCACGCCGACGCCCGCCCCGTCGCCGTCCCCGCCCGCGCCGTCGCCGGCGTCCCGCCCGTCCACGAGCCAGTGCCCCGTGTGCAGCCGCCCGCTGCGCCCGCGCATCGCCCGCCATCGCGCGGCGGCGTCCGCGGCGTCGGCGGGCTTGCCGAGCACCTGCCCGTCGAGCTCGAGCATCGAGTCGCACCCCAGCACCAGCGACCCCGCGCGCCCGGGCGCGACGTCCCGGGCCTTGGCGCGGGCCAGCAGCAGCACGGCCTCGGCGGGCGGCACGTCGCCGGCCGCGGCCAGCACCGCGGGCTCGTCGACGGCCGACACGGCGACGGTCGGCTCGATCCCGGCCGCGCGCAGGGTCGCGAGCCGGGCGGGGGAGGCGGAGGCGAGCACGAGGGTCGTCATCCGGCGAGCGTACGGCCAGGTCGGGGACGTACGTCCCTCGGCCGGCACCGCCCGCGTGCCGATGATGTCCGGGGAACTCCCAGGAGGGGATGCGACGATGACGGGCGTGACCGAGGACAGCGCGCGGGCCACGCGCCCGAGCGGCGCAGCAGCCGACCCGACCGACCTGCTCGACCACGATCCCGTGGACGACGACCCCGACTCCCCGGCTCGCGCGGCCTGGCGCCGCCGGACCGCGATCGAGATGGCCGTCTCCGGCGTCATCGGGCTGTTCACGTCGTTCGTGCTGTCCATCGAGGCGTGGCACCTGGCGAAGGACCCGACGGCGGCCCTGTCCTGCGACCTCAGCTCGGTGATCTCGTGCAGCACCGTGGCGCTGTCCCCGCAGGCGGAGGTGCTCGGCTTCCCGAACGCGTTCCTCGGCATCGCGTTCGAGTCGGTGGTGATCGCGATCTCCATCGCGGGCATCGCCGGGGTGCGGTTCCCGCGCTGGTACATGCTCGGCACCCAGGCGCTCTACACGGTCGCGCTGGTGTTCGCGTGGTGGCTGTTCCTGCAGTCGTACTTCGTCATCAAGGCGCTGTGCCCGTGGTGCCTGCTCATCACCGTGACCACGACGCTGGTGTGGGCCGGCCTCACCCGGTGGAACGTCCGGGACGGCCACCTGCGGCTGCCCGGTCGCGCCGGCCCCTGGGCACGCGGGTTCGTGGCCTCCGGCACGGACTGGTACGTGACGATCGCCGTGCTCGTGCTGTTCGTGGCCGCGATCCTGCTGAAGTACGGCCCGTCGCTCCTGGCGTCCTGAGCCGCGCGGCGTCCCGCGCGACGCGCCGCACACCCCGCACGCACGAGGGCCCCCGGACCGCGCAGGTCCGGGGGCCCTCGTCGTCCCGCACCGGTCAGGCCAGCGCGGTCCGCAGCACGTCGAGCGGCAGCGCGCCCATGCCGAGCGCCCGGGCGTGGAACGCCCGCAGGTCGAACGCCTCGCCGCGGGCCTGCGCGGAGTCGCGGGCGCCGTCCCGGATCTGCTCCCAGATCCGCTGGCCGATCTTGTACGAGGGCGCCTGGCCGGGCCAGCCGAGGTAGCGGTTCAGCTCGAACCGGACGAACTGCTCCGGCATGTTGACGTTGGCCCGGAGGAACTCCCACGCCTTGTCGGCGTCCCAGGTGCCGCCGCCCCAGCGCTCGGGCGCCTCGAGGCCCAGGTGCACGCCGAGGTCCAGCACGACGCGGGCGGCGCGCATCCGCTGCCCGTCGAGCATCCCGAGCCGGTCGCCCGGGTCGTCCAGGTGGCCGAGGTCGGCCATGAGCCGCTCGGCGTACAGCGCCCAGCCCTCGCCGTGGCCCGACACCCAGCACGCCAGCCGGCGCCAGGAGTTGAGCTGCGCGCGGTTGTAGACCGCCTGGCCGACCTGCAGGTGGTGGCCCGGGACGCCCTCGTGGAAGACGGTGGTCTTCTCGCGCCAGGTGTTGAACGTGGTGACCTCCGGCGGCACCGACCACCACATCCGGCCGGGCCGGCTGAAGTCGTCGGACGGGCCGGTGTAGTAGATCCCGCCGTTCTGGGTCGGGGCGATCCGGCACTCCAGGGTGCGGATGGCGTCCGGGATCGTGAAGTGCACGCCGTCGAGCGCGGCGACCGCGGCGTCGGACGTCTCCTGCATCCAGCGCTGCAGCGCGTCGGTGCCCTCGAGCCGGCGCGACGGGTCGGCGTCGAGCGCGGCCACGGCCTGCTCGACGGTGGCGCCGGGGCCGGCGATCTCGGCGGCGACGGCCTCCTGCTCGGCGACGACCCGCGCGAGCTCCTCGAGCCCCCACTGGTAGGTCTCGTCCAGGTCGACGGTCGCGCCCAGGAAGTACCGGGACCACAGCGCGTAGCGCTCGCGGCCGGCGGCGTCCTCGGCGGGCGCCTGCGGGGCGAGCTCGTCGCGCAGGAACGTCACCAGGTCGGCGTAGGTTCGCCGGGCCGCCTCGGCCCCGCGCTCCAGGTCGGCGCGCAGCGCGTCGCCGCCGGCCTCGATCGCGGCCGCGGCCTCCGGGCCCTGGACGAAGGAGGTGAAGAACGAGGACGACGGGTCGGCCAGGTCCTCCGCCTGCGCGATCGCCTCGCGGACCTGCCGGATCGCGGGGACCTGCCCGCGCGACGCGGCCAGGCGCAGCGACTCGACGTAGCCCGCGCCGGCGCGCGGCAGCCCCGCGAGCCGCTGGGCGGTCGTCGCCCAGGCCTCGGGGCCGTCGGTCGCCATGATGTCGAAGACGTCCCGCATGCCCTGGACGGGCGAGGCGATGACGTTGAGGTCGGCGAGCCACTCGCCGGCCTCGTGCAGCTCGAGGTCCAGGCCGAGGCGCTCGCGCATCGCGGCGAGCGTGATCGCGTCCACCTCGTCGGCGGGGGCGAGGCCGTCCAGCTGCGCGAGCGTGGCGCGGGCCGCGTCGGCGCGCGCGTCGTGCCCGGCGGGGGACAGGTCGGTGACCTCGTGGTCGTGGCCCGGGACGCCCAGCGCGGTCGCGCCGAACGGGTCGAGGGCGGCGGTGGTGGCGACGTAGGCGTCGGCGACGGCGTCGATCGGGGTCGCGGGGCGCTGCGGCGCCCCGGTGGTGTCGGGTGCAGTGCTCACCCGGTCGACCCTACCCGCGCCGCGCCGGGCCGCCCGGGCTTTTCCGGCGCGTCAGCGCAGGCTGCGCCGCCAGGCGTCCGGCCCGGTGCGCCACGCCCCGCGCGCGCCGGGCAGCGTGCGGGCGCGGTCCGCCCAGCCCGCGTGCGGCAGCGCCTCGGCGACCACGTCGTCGTCACCGGGCACCGACGCGGCGACCAGCCCGGCCACCAGGGCCGCGAGCTCGACGTCGTCCGGCGTGCCGCGGACGACCTGGACGTGCGGCAGCGCCGCGGCGTCGCCCGCGCTCACGCCTCGTCCCCGCCGTCCTCGTCGTCGTCGAACGTGACGGGCGCCCCGCGGGACGCCCCCCAGCCCTCGACGGTGAACCCGCTGTCCAGCAGGCGCTCGACGATCTCGGCGCCCCCGTTGTCGACGATGCCGAGCACGGCGTCGATCGACTGGTCGTGCGGGGCGGCCGGGACGCTGACGACGAACCCGAGGTGGAACTCGTCGGTGTCCTCGTCGGCGGCGGGCGCCTCGGACGGCGCGGCGTCGTCCTCCCAGGTCATGCCGGTGAGCTCGGAGTGCATGCCGAGGCTCTCGTGCAGCAGGTCGTACAGCCGGGCGTTGAGCGCGGAGACGCGGGACTCGAGCGCGAGCACCCGCGGGTCCTCGTCGGCCTCGGACGCGCCGAACTCGGCGCGCACGCCGGCGGCGGTGTCCACGTACTCGTGCAGCGCAGCGGCGAGCTCGTCCACCACGCCGTGCATGGCGCCGGTGTCGACGCCGGGCAGCGGCTCGGGGCCGTGGGCGCCGCCGGCGTGGTCGTGGGCGCCGTGGTCGTGACCCCCGTGGTCGTCGGGGCCGGGCAGCAGCGGGTCGCCGGTCACAGCGGGATGTTCCCGTGCTTCTTGGGCGGCAGCGCGGCGCGCTTGGTCCGCAGCACGCGCAGCGCGCGCACGATCTGCGACCGGGTCTCGGCGGGCGCGATGACCGCGTCCACGTAGCCGCGGTCCGCGGCGTCCCACGGGTTCACGATGGCCTCCTCGTACTCGCGGGTGAGCCGGGCGCGCTCGGACTCGACGTCCCCGCCGGCCTCGGCCACCTGCTTGAGCGCCCCGCGCTGCAGGATGTTCACCGCACCGCCGGCGCCCATGACCGCGATCTGCGCCGTGGGCCACGCCAGGTTCACGTCGGCGCCGAGCTGCTTCGACCCCATGACGATGTAGGCGCCACCGTACGCCTTGCGGGTGATGACGGTGACGAGCGGGACGGTCGCCTCCGCGTACGCGTAGATGAGCTTCGCGCCGCGGCGGATGATGCCGTTCCACTCCTGGTCGGTGCCGGGCAGGAAGCCCGGGACGTCGACGAACGTCAGCACCGGGATGCTGAACGCGTCGCAGGTCCGGACGAACCGGGCCGCCTTCTCCGCCGCGTCGATGTCGAGCGTGCCGGCCATCGTGAGCGGCTGGTTGGCGACGATCCCGACCGCGTGCCCCTCGACCCGGCCGAAGCCGACCAGCACGTTCCGGGCGAACAGCGGCTGCACCTCGAGCAGGTCGCCGTCGTCCAGCACGTGCTCGACGACGGTGCGCATGTCGTACGGCTGGTTGTCCGAGTCCGGCACGAGCGTGTCGAGCTCGAGGTCCTCGTCCGTGACCTCGAGCTCGGCCTCCTGCGGGTAGGCCGGCGGGTCGGTGAGGTTGTTCTGCGGGAGGTAGGACAGCAGCGAGCGCACGTAGTCGAGCGCGTCGTCCTCGTCCGAGGCCAGGTAGTGCGCGACGCCCGACCGGGTGTTGTGCGTGGTCGCGCCGCCGAGCTCCTCGAAGCCGACGTCCTCGCCCGTCACCGCGCGGATCACGTCCGGGCCGGTGATGAACATGTTGGACGTGCCGTCGGCCATGACGATGAAGTCGGTCAGCGCGGGGGAGTACACCGCGCCGCCGGCCGACGGGCCGAGGATGAGGCTGATCTGCGGGATCACGCCGGACGCGGCGACGTTGCGCCGGAAGATCTCCGCGAACTGGGTGAGGCCCGCGACGCCCTCCTGGATGCGCGCGCCGCCGCCGTCGCTGATGCCGACCAGGGGCATCCCGGTCCGCAGCGCGAGGTCCATCACCTTGGTGATCTTCTGGCCGTGCACCTCGCCGAGGCTGCCGCCGAACACCGTGAAGTCCTGGGAGTAGACCGCGATCGGCCGGCCGTCGACCGTGCCGTGCCCGACGACGACGCCGTCGCCCGGGACGCGCTTCTTGTCCAGGCCGAAGTTGGTCGAGCGGTGCCGGACGAACGCGTCGAGCTCGGTGAAGGAGCCCGGGTCGAGCAGGGCCTCGATGCGCTCGCGGGCGGTGCGCTTGCCGCGGGCGTGCTGCTTCTCGGCGGCGGTCCGCTCGGGCTCCGCGACGGCGCGGCGGTGCCGGTCCGCGAGGTCGGCCACCTTGGCGGCGGTGCCGGCGGGCCGGGGGGCGGCGGGCGTGGCGGCGGTCTGGTCCGCCGGGAGCTGGTCGGTCACCCGCACGAGGCTAGTGGCCTGACGGCGCGGCACACCTGGGCGACGGGCACGGACTCCCGCGCGCCGGGTCGTGCGAATGCCACAACGTCCCCGCGAGCGCTCCGGGCGAGGATGGACCCGTGGACGAGACGAACCCGGACGGACCGGCCCGCGCGCCCCTGCGCGTCGCCGAGGTGCGCGCCGCGCTGCTGCACCCCGCCGGGCCGCTGCGCCGGTGCGAGGTGCTGCCCGCGGCGGGCTCGACCAGCACCGAGCTGCTCGCCCGGGTCGCCGCGGACCCCGCCTGGGCGGACGGGGGGCTGCTCGTCGCCGAGCACCAGCAGGCCGGCCGGGGGCGGGCCGACCACGCGTGGACGACCCCGCCGGGCGCCGCGCTCACCCTGTCGCTCGCGGTGCGCCCGGGCGTGCCGCGCGACCGGTGGGGCTGGCTGCCGCTGCTGACCGGGCTGGCGGTGGCGCGCGCCGTGCAGGCGACCACGGGGCTCGCGGCCGGGGTGAAGTGGCCGAACGACGTGCTGCTGCCGGCCGCGGACGGGGTCGACCTGCCCGGCTGGGGGACGCACCGCAAGGCCGTCGGCGTGCTCGCCGAGGTGGCCCCGGCGGGTGACGCCGTGGTGCTCGGCATCGGGATCAACGTCGACCAGGTGCCGGAGGAGCTGCCGGTGCCGAGCGCGACGTCGCTGCGGGTCGCGGGAGCGCCGGGCGTCGACCGGACCGCGCTGCTGCTCGCCGTGGTCGGCGAGGTCGTCGCGGTGCTCGAGCGCTGGCAGGACCGCGGCGGCGACGTCGCGGCGGCGGGACTGGACGCGGACGTGGCGGCCGCGTGCCTCACGCTGGGCCGCACGGTGCGCGCCACGCTGCCGGACGGCGCGGAGCTCCGCGGGACGGCGAAGCGGATCGACCGGGACGGGGCCCTGGTGGTCCGGGACGCCGACGGGGCCGAGCGGGTACTGCTCGCCGGTGACGTGCGTCACGTGCGCCCGGTCGGTGAACTAGGGTCGCAGTCGTGACGGACGAGGTGCAGGACGGGGTGCGGGCTGCCGCGCTGGACGCGGCGCTGCTGGGCGGCCCGCGGACGCTGTCCCTGCGGGACCTCGCCGCGCGCTCGGGCCTCGACCTGGAGCTGGTGCGGCTGTACTGGCGGACGCTCGGGCTGCCGCACCCGGACGCCGACGACGTCGCGTTCACCGGCCGGGACGCCGAGGCCGTCGAGCGCGTCGCGGCGCTGCTGCGCGACGACCACGTCGGCAGCCGCACGATGATCTCGCTGACCCGGGCGCTCGGGCACACCAGCGACCGGCTCGCGCTCTGGCAGGTCGAGGCGCTGGTCGAGGACATGGCGACCCGCCGCGACCTCGACGACCCGGCCGCCCGGCGCGCCGTCCTCGACGAGCTGCCGCGGCTCGCGCCCGTCCTGGAGGCGCAGCTGCTGCACTCCTACCGCCGGCACCTGGCGTCGATCGCGGCGCGGTACGCCGTCGAGTTCGCCGCCGACGGCGAGACGGGTGCGGCGGAGGCCGACCCCGCCGCGCTGCCGCTCGCGCGCGCCGTCGGGTTCGCCGACATGGTGTCGTTCACCCGCCGCACCGCCGGCCTGGGCTCCACCGACCTCTCCGACTTCGTGCAGCGGTTCGAGACCGCGGCGCGGGACGTGGTCACCCAGTGCGGTGGCCGCGTGGTCAAGACCATCGGGGACGCGGTGCTGTTCGTGGCCGACGACGTGCGGACCGGGGCGAAGGTGGCCCTGGAGCTCGCGCGGGTGCTCGGCGGGGACCTGGACGTCGAGCGGGAGCGCGGCGCCGGCGGACTGGCCGAGGGCGCCCGCGGCGTCACGCCGGTGCGCGTCGGGGTCGTGTGGGGCCGGGTGCTGTCCCGGTTCGGCGACGTGTTCGGGCCGTCGGTCAACGTGGCGGCGCGGCTCACCGACATCGCCGACCCGAGCACGGTGCTGACCGACCCGGCGACCGCGCGGCTGCTGCTGGACGCGCCCGGGATGCTGCTGGAGCCGCTGCCCGAGCGCGAGCTCGAGGGGATCGGGGCGCTGGCGCCGGTCCGGATCCGGACGGCGTGACGGTGGCGGGGCCGGAGGCCGGGGGAGGGGACGGCGGGCGTCCCGTGCGCCAGCTCCGGCTCGTCGTCGAGGCCGAGGACTACGACGCGGCGCTGGCGTTCTACCGCGACGTGCCCGGGCTCGAGCAGCTCGAGGCCTACGAGGGCGGCGACGGCGCGCACGTCGCGATCCTCGACGCCGGCCGCGCGACGCTCGAGATCGCGAACCCCGCGCAGAAGCGGCTGATCGACGACGTCGAGGTCGGCCGCCAGGTCGCCCGGCACGTGCGGGTCGCGTTCGAGGTGGCCGACACCCGGGCGACGACGGCCCGGCTGGTCGACGAGGGCGGGGCCGAGCTGGTCGCGCCGCCGACCGAGACGCCGTGGCGCTCGCTCAACGCGCGGCTCGAGGGCCCGGCGGGCCTGCAGCTGACGGTGTTCCAGGAGCTGGGCCCGGAGGACTGACCCGCCGGGTGCACCGGCCCGTGCGACGGTGATCTGCACCGGGATCGAATCGATTCGCCCCGGGCCGTGGCGCGTGCGACGATGCAGCACGAGATGAGCACCGGCGAACCCGTCCCGACCCCCGCCCGACCCTCGACGACCGCGGCGGCGCCGGCGGCCACCCCGGCCTCCGCGCCCGCGTTCCGGCCCAGCGCCAAGTACGTGCTGCTGCTGGGCGTGATGACCGCGCTGCCCGCGATCACGACCGACATCTACCTGCCGTCGCTGCCCGACGTGGCGCGCGACCTGGACACCAGCGCGGCCGCGGCCCAGCTGACGATGACGATGATGCTGGTCGGCGGCGCCGCCGGGCAGCTGGTCATCGGCCCGCTGTCCGACCGGTTCGGCCGCCGGCTGCCCGTGCTGATCGGGGTGGCGCTGCACGTCGTCACGTCCCTGCTGTGCGCGATCGCGCCGGCGATCATCCCGCTCATCGGGCTGCGCATGGTGCAGGGGTTCTTCAACGCGTCGGCGTCGGTGGTCGCGATGGCGGTGATCCGGGACCGGTTCGTCGGCCCGGACGCGTCGCGGCTGCTGTCCCGCCTGATGCTGGTCATCGGCGTCGCCCCGCTGTTCGCGCCGAGCGTCGGCGGGCTGATCGCCGGCCAGTGGGGCTGGCGCGCGGTGTTCGTGGCGCTCGCGATCTACGGCGCCGGGCTCTGGGTGGTCGTGCTGCTCCGGCTGCCCGAGACGCTGCCGCGCGAGCGGCGGCTGTCGTCCGCCCGCGGCGTGTGGAGCGGGTACCGGGTGCTGCTCCGGGACCGGCACTTCGTCGCGCTGGCGCTGCTGCCCGGCCTCGGGCTGGCGGTGCTGATGAGCTACGTCGTCGGCTCGCCGTTCGTGCTCCGCGAGGGGTTCGGCCTGACCGCGGGGCAGTTCGCCCTGGTGTTCGCGATCAACGGCATCGGGCTCGTCGGCGGCGCGCAGGTGAACGCCGCGCTGGTCCGCCGGTACGCGCCCATCCAGATCATCCGGGTCGCGCTGCCCGCGTCGTTCGTCCTGGTGCTGACGCTGCTGGTCCTCGCGCTGACCGGTGCGGGCGGGCTGCCGGCGCTGCTCGTCGTGCTGTTCCTGACCATGTCGCTGGTCAACTTCACGCCGCCCAACGCCTCGGCCATCGCGCTGTCCCGGCACGGCGAGCGCGCCGGCACCGCGGCGGCGTTCATCGGCGCGCTGCAGGCGGGCGTGTCGGGCGTCGTCGCGCCGCTGGTCGGCGTGCTCGGCGAGTCGGCCTGGGCGATGGCGACCGTCATGCTCGCGGGCGCGGGCGGCGCGCTGCTGGTGCTCGCGCTGGCGACGCCGGCCTACCGCCGCGGCGGCTGGACCGGGGGCGGCCTGGGCTCGGCGGTCGACACCCGCTGAGCGCCGGCGCGCCGGGCTCCCCGTCCCGGACCCCACCCGATCCTCGCGCCGCACCCCGATCGATCGGGTGGTCCCGCGAGAATCGGGAGGGGATCGGGACGCGCGCCGCCCGGGTCAGCCCGCCAGGGCCGCCAGGCGCTCCGCCGCCTCGCGCAGCACCGCCTCCTGCTTGACGTACGTGAACCGCACCGCCGTGCACAGCGCGCGGTCGGCGGCCGAGCCGTCGTGCGTGAACGCCCCGACCGGCACGCCGACGACGCCCGCGAGCCCGGGCAGCGCGCGGCACAGGTCCGCCGCGTCCCGCAGGCCGTGCCGCGCCAGCGGGCCCGCGAGCAGCCGCGCGGCGTCCGCCACCACGAAGTAGGTGCCCTGCGGGCGCACGACGTCGAACCCGGCGGCGGTCAGCCCGGCGCTCAGCAGGTCGCGGCGCCCGGCGAGCGAGTCGGCGAGGCCGCGCACGTAGCCGGCGTCGGGGGAGTCGGTCGTCTCCAGGTCCAGCGCGTGCGCGATCGCGGGCTGGAACGGCGCCCCGGACACGTAGGTGAGGAACTGCTTCACGGCGCGCACCGCGTCCACCAGCCCCGCCGGGCCGGTGACCCAGCCGATCTTCCAGCCGGTGAACGAGAACGTCTTGCCGGCCGACGAGATCGTGAGCGTCCGCTCCGCGGCGCCCGGCAGCGTGGCGAACGGGACGTGCGGGACGCCGTCGTAGGTGAGATGCTCGTAGACCTCGTCCGTGACGACCACGCAGTCGTGCCGCTCGGCGACCTCCGCGACCACCGCGAGCTCCTCGCGGGTCAGCACCGCGCCCGTCGGGTTGTGCGGGGTGTTGAGCAGGATGACCCGGGTGCGGTCGGTGACCGCGGCGCGCAGCGCGTCGGCGTCCAGCCGGAACCCGTCCGGGGCCGCCGCGAGCGGGGCGGTGGTGTGCCGCGCACCGGCCAGCCCGATCACCGCGGCGTACGAGTCGTAGAACGGCTCGAGGGTCAGCACCTCGTCGCCCGGCTCGGTCAGCGCGAGCACCGCGGCCGCCAGCGCCTCGGTCGCGCCGGTGGTGATGAGCACCTCGGTCTCCGGGTCGGGGGCCAGGCCGTAGTGCCGCGCCTGGTGCTCGGCGACGGCGCGGCGCAGGTCCGGGACGCCGGGGCCGGGCGGGTACTGGTTCACCCCGGCGGCGATGGCCTCGGCGGCGACCCGCTTCACGGACTCCGGGCCGTCGACGTCCGGGAACCCCTGGCCGAGGTTCAGAGCGCCGGTCCGCACGGCGAGCGCGGACATCTCGGCGAAGATCGTCGGCCGCGGCACGCCGTCGGCACCGAGCAGCCCGGCGGCCCGGGCGGCGTCGCGCCAGCGGCCGGGCGTCGTGGGGCGGGCGGGGAAGGGCGTGCCGGTCATCGCGGTCCTGTCGTGAGGGGACGCGAGGAGGGTAGTCCGGCCTGCCGGCCCGGGGGCCCGGGTGCCCGCGGACCGGTCGTCCGTCACAGGGTGACGGCGTGGACGCCGGGGAGCTCGGCGAAGCGCGCCCGCCGGTCGGGGGTCACCACGACCCTGCCGTGCTCGGCCGCCTGCGCCGCGATGATGAGGTCGTGCGCGCCGCGCGGGCCGCCGGTCCGGCGCACGTGGGCGAGGAGCCGCGCGTGCTCGGCGGCGGTGCGCGCGGTGTAGTCGAGGACGGTGGTGGTCGCGGTGATCGCGGCGAGCACGCGGCGGCGACGCTCCGCGCGGTCCGCCGTGGCCGCCAGCTCGATCCCGACCCGGAACTCGGCGACCGTGACCGCCGCGATCGCCAGGTCGTCCTCGTCCGCGACGACCTGGGGTCCCGCGCGACCGCGCTCGAACGCGATGAGCGCCCCGGTGTCCAGGATCAGGCGTCGCGCCACGGCACGGAGTCGCGGGTGAGGAGCCGGGTCGCCGTCCCGATGTCCGCCTCGAGGTGGTCGTCCAGCGGAGGCAGACCGGCGAGCGCCCGACGCAGCGCGCCCGCCGTCGACGTGCTGCCCGCCGATCGGACCTCCGCCACCGCCCGACCGGACCGCGTGATCGTGAACGTCTCGCCGTGCGCGACCGCGTCGAGCATCCCGGGCAGGTGGCGGGACGCGTGCGTGGCGGTGACGGTGCGCATGCGTCGAGCCTAGGGACGCGGGTGCGGAGACGACAGAGGGAGTTCCCGACCTGTGGACGACGGCCGCGGGCGCGGTTCCCGGGCGTCAGAGCACGCCGGACGCCGCCGCCAGGCCCGCGAGGACCAGCAGCACCAGCGACCCCCACGCGCACGCGACCCACCACGGCACGTGGTGCCGGGTCCGGGTGCGCGTGTGGTGCGTGGTCATGCCTGTGTGATCGGCACCACGCGCGCCGGCTCAAGCCGTCGGGGCCGACTCGCCCGGGTGACTTCCCGGTGGGGGTGTCACCCGGTCGCCACCCGGCCCCGGCCGGCGGCCGGCCTCAGCCCCGCTCGGTCTCCTGCACCTGCTGGGACAGCTGCTCGACCTGCTGCGCGAGCTTGTCGAGGGCGTCGGCCGTCGTGGCGTCGACCTGCGAAGACGCCGAGTCGAGCGCGCTGCGGGCCGAGTCGAGCGCGGAGCGCGCGGAGTCGAGCTGCTCCTGGGTCGCGGCGGTGCCGTCGGCCTGGGCCTGCTCGAGCGCCGCGGTGGCGTCGTCGATCGCGGTGGAGGACTGGTCGACCGCGCCCTGCGCGGCCTCGCGCGCGCTCGCGTCGAGGTCCTGGAGCCGCGCCCGGGCGTCGTCGACGGCGGTCTGCGCGGACTCGACGCGCTCGCGGACCTGGTCGGCGAGGTCGCGCAGGTTGCCGGCGGCCTCGCTGGCGGAGTCGGCGACGGACTGCGCCTGGGACGCGATCTCCTCGGCCTGGGAGCAGGCGCCTGGCGCGAGCGCGGCGGCGAGCGCGAGCGGCACGACGGCCGCGGCGCGGGCGCGGCGGGCGGGACGTGCGGTGCGGCGGGTGGTCATCGGCGGGCCTCCTCGTCGGTGGACCGCCCAGTGTGCCAGCCGCACCTGGGAGCGGAGGCAGAGGAACGCCCCGCCCGCGACGGGTGGTCGCGGGCGGGGCGCTCGGGCGAGCAGCGACCTGGGTCAGGTCGGAGGGACGCTCAGGCGTCGGCCTCCGCCGGGGCCCCCGCCCCGGCGGGCGCGCTCTCGGCGCCCTGCTGCTGCTCGCGGCGGCCCCGCACCTCCGCGACGGAGGTGCCGTAGTAGGCCGCGGTCATGATGTCCTTCATGTCCGCCCGCATCGGCATGCGGGGGTTGGCGGGCGCGCACTGGTCCTCGTACGCGCCCATGGCGACCTCGTCGAGCCGGGACAGGAAGTCCTGCTCGTCGACGCCCTGCGCCTGGAAGGACGACGGGATGCCGACCTTGGCGCGCAGCGCCTCGATCGCCAGGGCGTAGGACTCGACGCCCTGCTCCGGGGTCTCGGCCGGCAGGCCCAGCATCTGGGCGATCTGCTGGAACCGCTCCGGGGCCACGTAGTGCTCGTACTTCGGCCAGCTGGTGAGCTTGGTCGGGATCTGGCCGTTGTACCGGATCACGTGCGGCAGCAGCGTGGCGTTGGTCCGGCCGTGCACCAGGTGGAACGTCGAGCCGATGACGTGCGCCATCGCGTGCACGATCCCGAGGAACGCGTTGCCGAACGCCATGCCGGCGATGGTGCCCGCGTTGTGCATCTTCTCGCGGGCGTCCTTGGTGGCCGGGTCGGCCGGGTCGCCGTTCACGGACTGCGCGAGGTTGTCGAAGATGAGGCGGATCGCCTGCAGCGCCATGCCGTCGGTGAAGTCGTTCGCGTAGACGGCGACGAACGCCTCGGTGGCGTGGGTCAGGGCGTCGAACCCGGAGTCGGCGGCCAGCGAGCGCGGCATCTTCGAGGTGAGGACCGGGTCGATGATCGCGACCGTCGGCGTCAGCGCGTAGTCCGCCAGCGGGTACTTCTTGCCCGCGTCGGGGTCGGAGATGACGGCGAACGGGGTGACCTCCGCGCCGGTGCCCGAGGTGGTCGGGATGCACACCAGCTTGGCGAGCTCGCCCAGGGTCGGGAACTTGAACGCGCGCTTGCGGACGTCGAAGAACTTCTGCTTGAGGTCGGAGAACACGATCTCCGGGTGCTCGTACAGCAGCCACATGACCTTCGCGGCGTCCATGGGCGACCCGCCGCCGAGCGCGATGATCGTGTCGGGGCGGAAGTGGCGCATCTGCGCGGCGCCCGCCTGGACGGTCTTGACGCTGGGCTCGGGCTCGACCTGGTCGATGATCTGCACGGACACGTTGTTGCCGCGGCGGTGCAGGACGTCCAGGACCCGGTCGACGAAGCCGAGGGTGGTCATCGTGGCGTCGGTGACGATGGTGACGCGCTCGACGTCGGCCATGTCGGACAGGTAGCGGATGGCGTTCGGCTCGAAGTACGTCTTGGCCGGGACCTTGAACCACTGCAAGTTGTTGTTCCTCCGGCCCACGCGCTTGATGTTGACGAGGTTGATCGCCGAGACGTTGTTCGACACCGAGTTGTGGCCGTAGGAGCCGCAGCCCAGGGTCAGCGACGGGATGAAGGCGTTGTAGATGTCGCCGATGCCGCCGAGCGAGGAGGGCGCGTTCGCGATGACGCGGATCGCCTTGACCCGGTTGCCGTACTCCTCGGTGAGCGCCTCGTCCTGGGTGTGGATCGCGGCGGAGTGGCCGAGGCCGTCGAACTCGACCATCTGCTCGGCGAGCTGGATGCCCTGCTCGGTCGAGGTGGCGCGCAGCACGGCGAGGACCGGGCAGAGCTTCTCGCGGGTCAGCGGCTCGTTCGGGCCGACCGAGCCGACCTCGGCCAGGATGATCGAGGTGTCGGCGGGGACGGTGAAGCCGGCCTGCTCGGCGATCCACTGCGGGGACTTGCCGACGACGGTCGGGTTCAGCTTGGCGTCGCCGCAGTTCTTGCCCTTGGCCTCCACCCCGAAGATGAACTTCTCGAGGAGCGCCTTCTCCTTCTTGGTGGCGCGGTACGCGTGCAGCACGGCGAACTCGGCCAGCGCGGCGTCGTAGATCTCGTCGTCCAGGATGACGGCCTGCTCGGAGGCGCAGATCATGCCGTTGTCGAAGGACTTGGACAGCACCACGTCGTTGACGGCCCGCTTGAGCTTGGCGGTCTTCTCGATGTAGGCGGGGACGTTGCCCGCGCCGACGCCGAGGGCCGGCTTGCCGCACGAGTACGCGGCCCGGACCATCGCGTTGCCGCCGGTCGCGAGGATCGTCGAGACGCCCGGGTGGTTCATCAGCAGGCCGGTGGCCTCCATCGAGGGGGTCTCGACCCACTGGATGCAGTGCTCGGGGGCGCCGGCGGCGACCGCGGCGTCCCGCACGACGCGGGCGGCCGCCACGGACGACTTCTGCGCGTTCGGGTGGAACGCGAAGATGATCGGGTTGCGGGTCTTCAGCGCGATGAGCGCCTTGAAGATGGCCGTCGACGTCGGGTTGGTCACCGGGGTCATGGCGCAGATGACGCCGACCGGCTCGGCGATCTCCGTGATGCCGTTGATCTCGTCGCGGGAGATGACGCCCACGGTCTTGAGCGCCGCCATCGAGTTGGTGACGTGCTCGCAGGCGAAGATGTTCTTGACGGCCTTGTCCTCGAAGACGCCGCGGCCGGTCTCCTCGACGGCCAGCTCGGCGAGCTGCCCGTGCTGGTCCAGCGCCGCGACGGCGGCCTTCTTGACCAGGCGGTCCACGTCCTCCTGGGTGAAGCGGGCGTACTCGGCCAGCGCCTTGGTCGCGCCGGCGACCAGCTGGTCGATGGCCGCGGCGGTGTCGGTGCTCGTCGTCGTGGTGGTCACGGGGACTCTCCCGAGGGTGGTGGGTTGGGGTGCGGAGGGCTCCGTCGACCTCACGACCAGAACGGTATCGAGAAAAGTTTCACAAAGTCTGGGACCGGAGTCCCGGGGACCTCGGTCCTGCCTCGGCGGGCGGCCCGCCGGGCCCGGGCGCGGCGCGCGATATGTCACGAAAATGCGCACAAATGCGGATCTGGGATCGATTGCCCGCATTTGCTCTGCTGGTCAGAGCGTTGCTGACATCGAGTCGGAATGTCGGTAACGTGCGGCGCACCCCGCGTCGGCCCCCGCCGTCCGCGACCACCGACCCGCGGCCGGACCCCCGGCCGGCCGCCGCCGAGGAGGCCCCCCGTGCCCACGCTCCAGGACGTCGCCCAGGACCTGATGGACCTCGATGGGGCGATCGCCTTCGCGTTCGTCGACCACACGAACGGGCTCGTGCTCGCGTCCGCCACCTCGGTGCCGTACGACATCGAGCTCGCCGCGGCCGTCGCCACCGAGTTCGTCCGCGCCAAGCTGCGCGCGGTCGAGCAGATGGGCCGCGGCGGGGCGGTCGAGGACATCCTCGTCACGCTGGAGGACGAGCTGCACCTGACGCTGGTGTGCGACCACCCGCGCCTCCAGGGCGTGTTCGGCTACCTCGCCCTCGACCGCCGGCGCGGCAACCTCGCGCTCGCGCGGCGCACGCTGCGCGCGCTCGGCGGGTCCGTCGAGCTCTAGCCGGAGCCGAGGCCGGAGCCGGCGCCGCGCCCCCGAATCGCGTTCGGGGGCGCGGAACGGCGATTGGGGTGGTGCCTCCCGGTGGCAGCGTCGCTCCCGTTCCACCGGACGACGAGGAGTGACGCATGATCAGCATGGAGGAAGCAACGGCCCAGGTGATGGCGCTGGACGGCGCGATCGCGCTCGCGGGCGTCGACTACACGAGCGGCATGACGATCATGTCCACCGTCGTGAAGCCGTTCGACATCGAGCTCGCCGCGGCCGTCGCCACCGAGGTGGTGCGCGCGCAGATGCGCGCGATCGACCAGCTGGGCGGCGGGCAGTCCATCGACGACATCCTCATCTCGCTGTCGGACGAGCTGCACCTCATCACCCTGAGCGACGACCCGCGCTACGCCGGCCTGTTCTCGTACCTGGTGCTCGACCGGCAGCGGGGCAACCTCGCGCTCGCCCGACGGCGGCTGCGCGACCTGACCCAGGCCGGCATCGAGATCGAGAGCTGATCCGGCTCCGCCGACGACCCAGGAGGTGCGCGTGGACGCCGCGCAGGTGCTCGACACCCTCACCCGCGCGCTGCCGCCCGGGGCCGCGGCCTCCTGGCTCGCGCCGGACGGCGCCGCCGCCGCCGGGGTGGCGGCGCCCGAGCCGGGCGTCGCGGCGCTGGTCGCGGCCCTCGCGGCCGCGGTCGCCCGGGACGGGGGCGACCTCGCCGGGGACAGCAGCAGCCTGCTGGTCGAGTCCCCGGCGCGGACGCTGCTCGCGCACCGGCTCGGCGGCCACGGCACGCTCGTGGTCGTGGCGGGGCCGGATCTCAACCTGGCGCTGGTCCGTCGGCTGGTCCGCACGGCGCTCGCGGACGGCGAGCCGCGCGGTGCCGACGACGCCCCCGGCGGGCTCGCCGGGACCGGTGCCGATGCCGTCACGGCGCCCGGCGCCGAGGGTCCGCTGCCCGCCCTGCCGCGCCGCGCGCCGGCCGCCCGGGTCACCGACTTCCGCTACGAGCCGGAGGACGTCGAGGTCCTCCGGCAGCTCCGCGAGGCGCTCACGGGCTGATCCCGCGAGCGCCCCGCGCCGCGCTCAGTCGTGCGAGACCGGGGGCGGCGTGAGCACCGTCGGGTGGTCCGGCACGCTCGCGGTCATCAGGGTGCCGTCGGCGCGGCGGGTGCCCTCGATGTCCCGGACCGTCGGGGTGCCGATCAGCCGCGGCGCGGGCGCCAGCGGCAGCACGACGGGGTCGCCCGCGGTGACCTTGACCGGCTCGCCGCGCACGACCAGGTCCGCGGCGTCGCCCTCCTCGACGGTGAGCCGCAGCTCGGTGTGCCGGACGTCGACGCGCACCCGGCTGCCGCGCAGCGTGAGCCGGAACGTCAGCCCGTCCCAGACCTCTGGCAGCCGCGGGTCGAGGGACACGACGCCCTCGTGGTCCCGCATGCCGCCGAAGCCGCAGGCCAGCGCGCTCCACACGCCGCCGGCCGACGCGACGTGCACGCCGTCCGCCGTGTTGTGGTGCAGGTCGGCCAGGTCCACGTAGAGCGCCGACGTGAAGTAGCGCAGCGCGAGCTCCTGGTACCCGACCTCGGACGCCACGATGGACTGCACGACGCCGGACAGCGTCGAGTCGCCGGTGGTCAGCGGGTCGTAGTAGTCGAAGTCGGCCAGCTTCTCCTCGGCGGTGAACTGGTCGCCCTGCAGGAACAGCGCCAGCACGACGTCCGCCTGCTTGAGCACCTGGAACCGGTAGATCACCAGCGGGTGGTAGTAGAGCAGCAGGGGGCGCTTGGCCGGGTCGGTGTTGGCCAGGTCCCAGAGCTCCTTCTCGAGGAAGTTCGCGTCCTGGGGGTGGATGCCGAGGCGCTCGTCGAACGGGATGTGCATCCGCTCGGCGGCGTGTGCCCACTCGTCCAGCTCGTCCTTGGTCAGGTGCAGCCGGGCGACGAGCGCGGCGTGCTCGGCGGGGTGCTCGTGCGCCAGGCGGTCCACGGCCTCGACGGCACCGCGCAGGTTGGCGCGGGCCATCACGTTGGTGAACAGGTTGTCGTTCACGACGGTCGTGTACTCGTCCGGCCCGGTGACGCCGTGGATGTGGAACGAGGCGTCGCCGTTCGTCCCGCGCCAGAAGCCCAGGTCGGCCCACATGCGCGCGGTCTCCACCAGGATGTCGACGGCCTCGCGGGCGAGGAAGTCGTCGTCGCCGGTCGCCGCGACGTACTGCCGCACGGCGTGCGCGATGTCGGCGTCGATGTGGTACTGCGCGGTGCCGGCCGCGTAGTAGGCGGACGCCTCCTCGCCGTTGATCGTGCGCCAGGGGAACAGCGCGCCGTTCTGGTTCAGCTCGGCGGCGCGGCGGCGCGCGGCGTCGAGCATCGTGTAGCGGAACCGCAGCGCGTTCCGCGCGATCCGCGGCGAGGTGTAGGTCAGGAACGGCAGGACGTAGACCTCGGTGTCCCAGAAGTAGTGCCCGCTGTACCCGGAGCCGGTGAGGCCCTTCGCGGCGATGCCGTTGCCCTCGGCGCGCGCCGTCGCCTGCGCGAGCTGGAACAGGTTCCAGCGGATCGCCTGCTGCAGGTCGGGCTGCCCGGGGACCTCGACGTCGCTGCGCGCCCAGAAGTCGTCGAGCCAGGCGCGCTGGTCGGCGAACAGCCGGTCGACGCCGGCCGCCTCGGCCCGGTCGAGCGTCCGGCGGCAGCGGTCGGCGAGCTCGCGCGCGGGGACGCCGCGGGACGAGTGGTAGGTGACGACCTTGGTGATCCGGACCGTCTGGCCCTGCTTCGCGTCGATCCGGTAGACGTGCTTCGCCAGGTCCTCCTCGACGAGCGACAGCTCCTCGTAGGCGTTGTCCGTCTCGATGGCGTGGTCGGCCGCCACGGCGAGCGTCATGCCGGACGCGGCGGCCCGGTAGGACATGACGTACCGGCCCTCGGAGCCCCAGTGCGTCTTCGGCTCGAGCACCCGCGCGGTCAGCGTCTCGGACTTGCGGGGGTCGAAGCCCTCGCCCATCGCGGCGGCGCGGACGTGGTACTCGTCCTGGCCGTCCTGCCGGTTGAGGATCTGGCTGCTCAGCACGACCGGGGCGTCGGCGTCGAGCATGGTCAGCTCGTAGGTCATGACGGCCAGGTGCCGCTCGGCGAACGACACCATGCGCCGGGTGCGCACCTGGACGCGCTTGCCGGACGGCGTCTGCCAGACCAGGTCGCGGGAGAGCACGCCGTCGCGGAAGTCGAGGCTGCGCTCGTAGGAGTGCAGGTCGGCCACCGTGAGCAGCAGCGGCTCGTCGTCCACGTAGAGCCGCATGATCTTGGCGTCCGGGACGTTGACGATCGTCTGACCGACGCGGGCGAAGCCGTACGCCTCCTCGGCGTGCCGGATCGGCCAGGTCTCGTGGAAGCCGTTGATGAAGGTGCCGTGGCTGTGGCTGTCCCGGCCCTCCTCGACGTTGCCGCGCATGCCGAGGTACCCGTTGCCGACGGCGAACAGGGTCTCGGTCCGGCCCAGGTCGGCGGCGTCGTGGCGCGTCTCGCGCAGCCGCCACTCGTCCTTCGGGAACCGGTTGCGGTCCAGGGGGTCCGGGGTGAACAGGGAGGTGGGGTTCACGGCAGGGTGCTCTCGTGCTCGTCGGTGTCGTCGGTCGGGGTGACGAGCTCCGCGAGGTCGTCCACCACCAGGTCTGCCCCCTGCTCGCGCAGCACGTCGGCGCCCGCGCCGCGGTCCACGCCGATGACGAGCCCGAACGCCCCGGCACGGCCGGAGGCGACGCCGGACTCGGCGTCCTCGACGACGACCGCGCGCTCGCGCGGGACGCCGAGCTGCTCGGCGGCGTACAGGTACGTCGCCGGGTCCGGCTTGCCCGCCAGGCCCTGCGCCGCGGCCACCAGGCCGTCGACGACGAGCGGGAACCGGTCGGTGAGTCCCGCAGCGGCCAGCACGGGCACCGCGTTCCGGCTGCTCGACACCACGGCGACCTTCCGGCCCTGCGCGAGCAGCGCGTCGACCAGGCGCACCGAGCCCGGGTAGGGCGTGACGCCCTCGGTCTCGAGCACCTGGGTGAAGACGGCGTTCTTCCGGTTGCCGAGGCCGCAGACCGTCTCGGTGTCGGGGGAGTCGGCCGGGTCGCCCCAGGGCAGCTCGATCCCGCGGGACGCCAGGAGGGACCGCACGCCCTCGTAGCGGGGCTTGCCGTCGATGTGCGCGAAGTAGTCCGCGTCGGTGTACGGCGCGGCCCCGCGGGCGTCGAGCAGCGGCGCGAACAGCCGCGCCCAGGCGTGCATGTGCACGACGGCGGTGGGGGTGAGGACCCCGTCCAGGTCGAACAGGACGGCGTCGAGGCCGTCGAGGACCGCGGTGGGGCGGTCGGGTGCGGTTGCCACGGTGGAGCTCCCAGGGGCGTGGTGTGCGGGTGCGGGTGGTGCGGGGTCGTGCGTCATGCGGCGGTGGCGCGGGCGCCGGCCGGGCCCGGGGCGGCGTCGAACGGTGCGGGCCCGGCGCTGGACGCCCGGACGACGAGCTCGGGCGGGACCAGCCCGGCCGGGGCCGGCCGGTGCCCGAGGTCGACGCCGAGCCGGTCCAGCACCTGCTCGACGAGGGTCTGCGCCACCAGTCTGATCGGTTGCCGCACGCTCGTCAGCCCGGGGCGCGCGAACGCCGCCAGGTCGGAGTCGTCGTAGCCGGTGATCGCGACGTCCCGGCCGGGCGTGGCGCCGGCGTCCGCGACCGCGGTGAGCGCGCCGAGCGCCAGCGCGTCCGACGCGCAGACCAGCGCGGTCGGGGTGTCGCCGGGTCGCCCGAGCAGGGCGGCGACGGCGGCGGCCGCCGCGTCCGGGTCGTCCGCCGCGGCGGTCGTCTCGGGACCCCGGTCGTCGGCGCCGCCGGGCCCTCGGGGGTCGGGGGCCGCGCCGTCGGTCGCCGCGAGCCAGGCCGCGCGCCGGGCGTCGCCGCCCGCGCCGTCGGCGGGCCAGCCGACGAACCCGATCCGGCGGTGGCCCCGGGAGCGCAGGTGCTCGACCGCGAGCCGCACGCCGAGCGCGCCGTCGACGTCGACCCACGGGTGCGCGGCGTCCGGGTCGCCCCACGGCTGCCCGTGCGCGACGAACGCCGCGCCGCGGTCCGCCAGCCAGGCCGGTCGCGCGTCCCCCGGGTGGGTGTCCGCGACGACCACGGCGTCCACGTCGCCGGCGGCGAGCAGCTCGCCGTAGGCGGCGATCTCCGCGGCGTCGTCCCCGTACGGGGCGTCGAACGCGAGGAACCGGTAGCCGTACGGCCGGGCCGCCGCGACGAGCTCGTGCAGCAGCCGGTCGGGGTGCGCCGCCGTGCGGTGCGCCGTCGACCCGACCCGGATGCCGATGAGGCCGGAGCGGCGCGAGGTCAGGGCCCGGGCGGCGTGGTCCGGCCGGTAGCCGAGCGCGGCCACCGCGCGGCGGACGCGCTCCAGGGTGCCGGGCGACAGCCGGTCCGGGGCGTTCAGCGCGTTCGACACCGTCTGCCGCGAGACCCCGGCGTGCTCCGCGACCGCCCGGATGGTCACCCGCGGTGCGCGCGCGGCAGCCGGGCGTGCCGCCGTGGCGGCGCGCGCAGGGGCTGCGGGCGCGGCGGCGGCGCGCGGGGCGTCGGCGGTGGGCATGCGGCGGTCCTCGTGGCGTCCGTGCGGGGTGGGGTGCGGCTGGGGTGGTGCGGGACCGACGGAGCCACTTTGACCGGTCAAATCCGCGACGATTCTGGTCGCGTCAGGGGCGCGGTGTCAAAGGCCCAGGACGACCCGGACGAACCGGACCCGCGCGGCCTGGCCTGCACGTTCGTGCACTTCGCGACCGCGTGGTCGGTCGCGGCGCCGTGCGCTGCGGGGACGCCCGGCCGGGCGGTCCGCGCGGGGCCGGGCTTGGATGTCGCGCGGCACCGGCGCGCGGCGGTGCCGTGGGCCGGGGTGTGACTAGGGTGACACCCATGACGTGGCTGACGACGCCCGCGCACGCCCGCTGGCTCGAGACCGAGACCGACCGCCTGCTCGCCTTCGGGAAGGCCTCCGCCGCCCCGTCGGGCGGGTTCCTCCGCCTGGACGACGTGGGCCGGCCGCTGCCGGGGCCCGCCGAGCTGTGGATCACCTGCCGGATGACGCACGTGTACGCGCTGGCCCACCTGCTCGGGCGGCCGGGCTCCGCGGCGCTGGTCGACCACGGCCTGGCCGCGCTCGACGGGCTGTTCCGGGACGCCGAGCACGGCGGCTGGTACGCCGAGGTGGACGCCGACGGGACTCCGCGCGACGACGCGAAGGCGGCGTACCCGCACGCGTTCGTCGTGCTCGCGACGTCCTCCGCGGTCGCTGCGGGCCGGCCGGGCGCCCAGGCGCTGCTGCGCGAGGCGCTGGACGTCTCCGAGCGGCGGTTCTGGGACGAGGAGGCCGGCATGGCCGTCGAGTCCTGGGACCGGACGTTCACCGAGCTCGACGGCTACCGCGGCGTCAACGCCAACATGCACACGGTCGAGGCGTACCTCGCCGCGCACGGCGTGACCGGCGAGCGGGTGTGGCTCGACCGCGCCGTGCGGATCCTCACCCGCGTGGTGCACGGCTTCGCGAGGGACAACGCCTGGCGGATCCCCGAGCACTTCGACGCCGGGTGGAACGCGGACCTGGAGTACAACGCCGACTCCCCGGCGCACCCGTTCCGGCCGTACGGCGCGACCGTGGGGCACTGGCTGGAGTGGGCGCGGCTCACCCTGCACGCCCGGGCCTCGCTCACCGCGGCCGGCGACGTCGCCCCCGCCTGGATGGTCGAGGACGCCACGGCGCTGTTCGACGCGTCCGTCCGCGAGGGCTGGTCGGTCGACGGCGCACCCGGGTTCGTCTACACCGTCGACTGGTCCGGGAAGCCGGTCGTGCGCGAGCGGATGCACTGGGTGGCCGCCGAGGGCATCGCCGCGGCCGCCGCCCTGCACGCCGCCACCGGCGAGCAGCGGTTCGACGACTGGTACGCGACCTGGTGGGACTACGCCGCCGAGCACCTGCTCGACCACGAGGGCGGCTCCTGGTGGCACGAGCTCGGCACCGACAACCGGGTGTCGCGCACGGTCTGGGAGGGCAAGGCCGACCTCTACCACGCGGTGCAGGCGACGCTGATCCCGCGGCTGCCGCTCGCGCCCGTGCTCGCCCCGGCGCTGGCGCAGGGGCTGCTGGACTGACCTCGGCGGTGGCGCGGGCGGCGGTGCGCGGCCGCCCGCGCCGCCCACCCGGCGGCCGCCGTCGCGCGGGGGACAGGCCCGGGACCTAGAGTTCCGCCGTGCCCAGGCTCCGGCGTGCCGTCCCGTGGTGGGCGGTGGCCGTGGTGCCGGCCGCCGCCGCGGTGCTCACGGGCGCCCTGCCGCGGACGGACGCGGCGGCGCTCGCGGAGCGCGTCGGCCCGGTGCTGCTCTTCGTCGCGGCGCTGACCGTCGTGGCGGAGCTGTGCGGGTCGGCCGGGCTGTTCGACGTCGCGACGGACGCCGCCGCGCGCGCCTCGGGCGGCCGGCGCTGGCTGCTGTGGCTGCTGCTGGTCGCGATCGCGGTCGCGTCGACCGTGCTGCTGTCGCTCGACACCACGGCCGTGCTGCTGACGCCGCTGGCGATCACCCTCGCCCGGCGCACCCGGACGTCGCCGCTGCTGCTCGTGCTGACGGTCGTGGCCCTGGCGAACACCGCGTCGCTGCTGCTGCCGGTCTCCAACCTCACGAACCTGCTCGCCGACCACCGGTTCGCGGAGCAGGGCGTCGGCTACCTGGGCGTGATGTGGGCACCCGCGCTCGCGTCGGTTGTCGTGACCGTCGCGGTGCTCGCGGTGCGCGGGCGGCGGGACCTGCGGGGCCGGTTCGAGCCGGGGGAGCGGTACGTCCCGCCGGACCGGGCGCTGCTGGTCGCGACCGGGGCCACGGTCGCGGTGATGGCGGTCGGGTTCGTCGCCGGGCTGCCGGTGTGGGCGGTCGCGCTGGGGGCGGCCGCCGTGCTGCTGGCGGCGTTCGCGGTGCGGCGGCGGCCGGTGCCCGGGCGGGCCCGCGACCTGGTGCCGTGGCGGATGATCCTCGTCGTCGGCGCGCTGTTCGTGGTCGTCGAGACCCTGCACGTCCGCGGTCTCGGCGACTGGGTCCTCGACGCGGCGCCGGCCGGCGCGGACGCGGGGGCGCTGCTCGGGGTCGCCGGGCTGTCCGCCGCCGTCGCGAACGTGGTGAACAACCTGCCCGCCTACCTGCTGCTCGAGCCGGTCGCCGGCGAGGACGTCCGGCGGCTCGCGGCCGTGCTCATCGGGACCGGCGTCGGCCCGCTGCTGACCCCGTGGGCCTCGCTCGCGACCGTGCTGTGGTGGCGCCGGTGCCGGCAGGCGATGGTGCACGTGCCGGTGCGGGCGTTCGTGGTGCAGGGGCTGTGGCTGGCGCCGCTCTGCGTGGCGGCGTCGGCGCTGGCGCTGGTCGCGGTGGCCTGACGCGGGACCTCGACCGGAGCGGTCAGGGCTTCCTGGTCGAGCGGGCGCGGACGTGCATGCGCTCGCCCTGCGGCCCCCAGAGCGTCAGCACCTCCGCGGCGCCGGGCCCCGGGTTGGTGAACCAGTGCGGGATCCGGGTGTCGAACTCGACGGCCTCGCCCGGCTCGATCATCAGGTCGTGGTCGCCGAGAACCAGCCGCATCCGGCCGGACAGCACGTACATCCACTCGTAGCCCTCGTGCGTGCGGGGGTCGACGGGCCCCGGGTTGTGGCCCGCGGGGAACACCTGCTTGTACGCCTGCAGCCCGCCCTGCCGCCGGCTCAGCGGGACGAAGGTGACCCCGTGCCGCTCGACGGGGGACAGGTGCACCCGCGGGTCGCCGGTCTCGGGGGCGCCGACCAGCTCGTCGAGCGGGACCTGGTGCGCGCGGGCCAGCGGCAGCAGCAGCTCCAGGGTGGGGCGGCGCTGCCCGGACTCCAGGCGCGACAGCGTGCTGACCGAGATCCCGGTGCTGCGGGACAGGTCGGCCAGCGTGGCGCCGCGGCGCTGACGGAGGTCGCGCAGCCGGGGGCCGACGGCCTCGAGGACGGGCTCCAGGTCGGCGGGGGCGTCGTCGGCGGGTGCCGGCGTCGGCGGGACGGTGCGGGGGCGACGGGGCTCGACCATGCCCCCATTTGCCGTTCCGGCAACGATGTTTGTCAAGCCGGTCGTGCTGCGCGCACGGTGGTCACCACGGACGAGAGGGTGGAGGACCCGATGGTGACGGAGCAGGTCGACGTGCTGGTGGTCGGCGGCGGCGCGGCGGGGCTGGGCGGCGCGCTCACCCTGGCCCGCGCGCGGCGCAGCGTGCTCGTGGTGCACGACGGCGCGCCCCGGAACGCGCCGGCGGCGCACATGCACGCCTACCTCGGGCTGGACGGCCTGCCGCCGGCCGAGCTGCTGGCGCGCGGCAGGGCCGAGGTCGAGGGCTACGGCGCCGAGGTCGTCGAGGACCGGGTCGTCGACGTCCGGCGCGACGGCGACGGGTTCCGCGCGGCGCTCGCGGGCGGCCGCGTCGTCCGGTCGCGCCGGGTGCTCGTCGCGACCGGGCTCGTCGACGCGTTGCCGGACGTGCCGGGGCTCGCCGCGCGCTGGGGTCGGGACGTGCTGCACTGCCCGTTCTGCCACGGCTGGGAGGTCCGGGACCGGGCCGTCGCGGTCCTCGGGTCCGGGCCGGTGGCGGTGCACCAGGCGCAGCTGTGGCGCGGCTGGACCGGCGACGTGACGCTGTTCCTGGGCGGGGCCGGCGGGGACCGGCTGACCGACGACGACTGGGAGCGGCTCGCCGCGCTGGGCGTGCGGGTGGTCGAGGGCCCCGTGGCGGGGCTGGAGGTGGCGGACGACGTGCTGACCGGCGTGCGGCTGGCGACCGGGACGGTGCTGGCGTGCGACGCCGTCGTGGTCGCCACCGGCCTGGGGGCCCGCCTCGACGGGCTGGCGGGCCTGGGGCTGCCGACCGAGCCGGTGACGATGGGCGACCGCGTGATCGGCACCCGGGTCGCCGCCGCGCCGGACGGCTCGACGACCGTGCCGGGCGTGCGGGTCGCGGGCAACGTCACCGACCTGCGGGCGCAGGTGCAGGTCGCCGCGGCGGCCGGGCTCACCGCGGGGGCCGCGCTGGTCGCCGAGCTCGCCGCCGAGGACGCCGACGCCGCCGTGGCGCGGTACCGGGCGGAGCAGGTGGCGCCGTTCTCGGGGCGCGCGGAGCGCGAGGTGGCGGCGCGCCGGGCGGGCGCCGGGGCGATCGGGCTGTGAACGCGCGCGACGAGGTCGCCGCGGGGTGGTCCCGCGGCGGGGACGACGAGGAGGAGCGGGGCATGGGGCAGCAGCACGGCGGGGCCGAGGACGCCGGGACGCACGCGCACGGGCACGCGCACGGGCGCGGCGGGGACCCGGGCGAGGTGCGGCACGACCGGGAGTTCTGGGAGGACCGGTACCGCTCGGCGCCGCGGGTGTGGAGCGGTCGGCCGAACCCGCAGCTGGTCGACGAGGTCGGCGACCTCGCGCCGGGGCGGGCGCTCGACGTCGCGTGCGGCGAGGGTGGCGACGCCCTGTGGCTCGCCGGCCGCGGCTGGGCGGTCACGGCGGTGGACCTCGCGCAGACCGCGCTCGACCGGGTCACGGCCGCTGCCGCGGAGGCGGGGCCGGAGGTCGCCGACCGGGTCCGGACGGAGCGGGTCGACATCGCGACCTGGGACGCCGGGGACGGCGCCTACGACCTGGTGACGACGCACTTCCTGCACCTGCCGCCGAAGGTCCGGGCCGTGGCGTTCGCCCGGATGGCGCGCGCGGTGGCTCCCGGCGGCACGCTGCTGGTCGTCGCGCACCACGCGAGCGACCTGCGCACCACCATCGGGCGCCCGGACCTGCCGGAGCTGTTCTTCGACCCCGAGGACGTCGTCGCGGCGCTCGACCCCGCGGGCTGGGAGGTGCCGGTGGCGGAGGCGCGACCCCGCACGGCGACCGACCCGGACGGCCGGGAGATCACGATCCGGGACACGGTCGTGCGGGCGGTGCGCCGGGGCTGACGCCCGGCGGCGCGGTCGCTGCCACCCGCCGGCGCCGGCGGGTGGCAGGATCGCGCCCATGAGCGACGACACCGAGGTCCGGGCCCTGATCGCCGAGGTCGAGCGGCAGGAGCGCGACCTGCGCTTCGCCACCTTCACCAACGACGACGCGTGGGAGCTCGGGACGCTGCTGGTCCGGCTGGCCACCGAGCGCGGGCTGCCCGTGACCGTCGACATCCGGCGCGGCGCGCAGCAGCTGTTCCACGCCGCGCGGCCCGGGACGGTCGCGGACAACGACTCCTGGATCCAGCGCAAGGTCCGGGTCGTCGAGCGGTTCGGCACGTCGTCGTACCTGCAGGGGCTGCGGGCGCGCGCGAAGGGGACGACGTTCGGCGCGGTGCACGAGCTGCCGCTGCAGGAGTACGCCGCGCACGGCGGGGCGTTCCCGGTGCACGTCGAGGGCGTCGGCGTCGTGGGCGTGGTGACGGTCTCGGGCCTGCCGCAGGCCGACGACCACGCCCTGGTGACGGAGGCGGTGCGGACCTTCCTCGACGGCTGACCCGCGCCGGCGAGGTCGAGGGTTCCCGGCGAGGTCGAGCGGTTCCGCGGGGGCTCCGGCGGGAGACCCTCGACCTCGGCGTCAGAGCCCGGGAAGGACCGTGGGGAGCCAGTCCGCGACGGCCGCGGCGACCGCCCGGGTGTCCTTCTTCAGGGAGTGGTCACCCGGGACCGGGACCACCCGGCGGGTCGGCGACGACGGCGGGGTGCCGTAGGGGTCGGTCGTGCCCTGGACCACCAGCACCGGGACCCCCGCGGCGTCGAGCTCCGGGAGCCGGCTCGGGGCGTCCGGCCGTCCCGGCGGCTGCGTGGGGAACGCCAGGCAGAGCACGCCGGCGGCGCCGGTGGCGAGTGCCGTCCGGCACGCGGTGCGGGCTCCCGCCGACCGGCCGCCCGTGACCAGCGGGGCGTCCAGGGCCCGGTCCCGCAGGTCCGCCACGACGGCGGTCCACGCCTCGTCCAGGGCGGGGCCGCGCGGGCCGACCCGCTTGCCGGCGACGCGGTACGGCTGCTCGACGAGCGCCACCGCCAGGCCCAGCGCCGTGGCGGCCGCCGTGACCGCGCGGAGGTCCGGGGCGTCGACCCCGCCGCCGGCCCCGTGCCCGAGCACGAGCGCGCCGGGGACGGCCACCCGCCCGTCCGCGCCGGGCGCGGCGCCGGCGGGCAGGTGCAGGTGCGCCCGCGCGGTCCCCTGCGGGGTGTCGATGTCGAGGCTCGGGACGTCGGGTCTCACGCCCGGCACGGTACCCGCGGCCGGCGCGGCCACGTCGCCGGGGTGAGGTCGTCACAAGCCGGTGAGGTCGTCACGCGCACGTGACGACCTCACCGACGAGTGACGACTTCACTGCCGTGGGGCGGTCAGCGCGGGTCGACAAGGCCGCGCTCGACGGCGCGGAGCAGGCGGCGCGGGACCTCGACCACGCGGCCGTCCGGGGTGCGCGCCGCCACGAGCGGCACCGGGGTCGCCTTCCACCGCGATCGTCGGGCGCGGGTGTTCGACCGGGACAGCTTCCGCTTCGGGACCGCCATCAGCCCTGCCTCGCCTTCCAGCGCGGGTTCTTCTTGTTGATCACGAAGGTCTTCCCGTGGCGGCGCACCACGATCGAACCCCCCTTCTTCTTGAGCGACGCGAGCGACGCGCGCACCTTCATCGGGTCTCCTCGGGGGTGCCCAGGCCGTAGCGCTGCCGGAACTTCTCGACACGGCCCGCGGTGTCCAGGACCCGCGACCTGCCCGTGTAGAACGGGTGCGAGGCGGAGGAGACGTCGACGTCGACGACGGGGTACGTCCTCCCGTCCGACCACTCGACGGTCTTCTCGGACGTGATCGTCGACCGGGTCAGGAACGCGAAGTCCGCGCTGACGTCCCGGAACACCACGGGTCGGTACTCGGGGTGGATGCCCTGCTTCATGCCGATCTCCTTCACCAGCTGGACTTCGTGACACCGGGCAGCTCGCCGCGGTGCGCCATCTGCCGCATCCGCACGCGGGACAGCCCGAACTTCCCCACGTACCCGCGGGGCCGGCCGTCGGCGACGTCCCGGTTGCGGACGCGGGTGGGGCTGGCGTCGCGGGGGAGCGCCTGCAGCGCGGTGCGCGCCGCGACCCGCTCGGCCTCGGACCGGTGCGGGTCCACCGCGGCGGCCTTCAGCTCCAGCCGGCGCTCGGCGTACCGGGCCACGACGGCCCGGCGCTGCTCGTTCCTCGCGATCGTGGACTTCTTGGCCATCAGCGCTCCTCCTTGAAGTCGACGTGCCGCCGCACCACGGGGTCGTACTTCTTCAGCACGAGGCGGTCGGGGTCGTTGCGGCGGTTCTTGCGAGTGACGTAGGTGAAGCCGGTCCCCGCCGTGGAGCGCAGCTTGATGATCGGGCGGACGTCGGCGGCCCGGGCCATCAGAGGCGCTCCCCGCGGGCGCGGATCCTGGCCACGACGACCTCGATGCCGAGCTTGTCGATCGTCTTGATGCCCCGGGCGCTGATGGTCAGCGTGACGTGACGCCCGAGGGAGGGCACCCAGTAGCGCTTGCGCTGGATGTTCGGGTCGAACCGGCGCTTGGAGCGCCGGTGCGAGTGGGAGATCGAGTGGCCGAACCCGGGCGACGTGCCGAGGACCTGGCAGTGAGCGGACATGGGAACCATCATAGGTAATGAGAATCGTTTGCGACAAGCGCTAGGCTGAGCCGCATGTCCCGACGCGACCTGACGCCCCTGCTCGTGCTCGCCACCGTCGACCCGCTGCTCCGCGACGCCGTCGTGTTCGGCGTCGTCGTCGACCGGCCCCGGACCGTCGTGCTGCGGCACGACATCGTCGACGGACCCGACGGCGGGGGCATCCGCCGGGTGGTCGCCGACGCGTCCGGCGTCGTCGAGGACGTGCTGGTCCCGCTCGAGCACGCCTGCCTCAGCTGCTCGGTGCGCGAGGACGCCGTACCGACGCTGGAGCGGCTCGCGCACGACCCGCGCTGGGACGCCGTGCTGCTCGCGCTCCCGGTGTCGGCGGAGTCGCTCCCCGTGACCCGCGCGCTCGGCTGGGCGGTCCGCCGCGGCGGCGGGCTGCGGTCGCTGCGCCTCGCCGGGGTCGTCGCGGCGCTCGACCTCGCGACCTTCGAGCACGACCTGCTCGGCGACGACCTGCTCGACGAGCGCGGGCTCGCCCTCACCCAGGACGACGGCCGTGCGGTCGGCGAGGCGCTCGCGGCCCAGGTCGGGCACGCCGACGTCGTGCTGGTGGCGGGGGACCCGGCGGAGCACCCGGTCGCGTCCGACCTGCTCGACCACGTGCGTGCGGCGGACGGTCGCCGGGTGGACGGGGTGTACGCCGCGGACGTCGCGGCGCTGCTCGCCGGGCAGCACGACGTGCGCGCCGGCGACCGGCGGCTCGACCCGCGGCTCGCCGCGCCGGTGCCGGGTGCGCCGACCGCGCACGGGGTGTGGACGCTCGAGCTGAGCGCCGACCGGCCGCTGCACCCGGAGCGCCTGGTGGCCGAGGTCGCCCGGCTCGGGCGGGGCCGGCACCGCAGCCGCGGGCACTTCTGGGTCCCGAGCCGGCCGGACTCGGTGTGCGTGTGGGACGGAGCCGGCGGGCAGCTCAGCGTCGGGGCGCTCGGCACCTGGGGCCGGCGCGCGGCGGGGACGCGCCTGGTGTTCACGGGGGTCGAGGACGTGCGGGCCGACCTGCTGGCGGCGTTCGACGACGTGCTGCTGACCGCCGACGAGCACGCCCGGGGCCTGCACCCGTGGCTCGGCGCGGACGACGTCCTGGCGCCGTGGCTGGGGGACCGCGCGGCGTGATCGGCGTCCGGATGCGGGCGCGGCGGGCCGGGGGCATGGTCGAGGGGTCGGACGTCGTCCAGATCGAGGAGGTCGCCATGCCGCGCCGTGACCCGGGCCCGAGCGTGAAGGACAAGGGGCTCTACGAGGAGCTCCGCGACGAGGGCAACAGCAAGGAGAAGTCCGCGCGCATCGCCAACGCCGCGGCGGCGCGCGGGCGGTCGTCCGTCGGCAAGAAGGGCGGCGAGTCCGGGTCCTACGAGGACTGGACCGTCGACGACCTGCGCAGGCGCGCGGCCGAGATCGGCATCGAGGGCCGGTCGTCCATGAAGAAGGCAGACCTGGTGGACGCGCTGCGCTCGCACTGACGCGCACGCACGACGGCGCCGGCCCCTCGTGGGGACCGGCGCCGTCGTCGTCCCGGGCTCACGCCCCGCAGGTCAGCCCGCCCGTCAGCGCCGCCAGGTTGTCCCGCATGACGTCGAGGTAGTCGCGCTCGTCGTCCTCGGCCAGCCCCTCCAGCGGGTCGAGCACGGCCGTGGCGACCCCGAGGTCGTCGGCGAGCGTCTGCGTGACCTTGGGGCTGGTGAGCGTCTCGAAGAACAGCGTCCGCACGCCCTCGGCCTCGACGGTCGCGGCGACGTCGCGCAGGCGGGCGGGCGACGGCTCGACCTCGGGGTCGACGCCGCTCAGCCCGACCTGGTGCAGCCCGTACCGCTGGGCGAGGTACCCGAACGCCTCGTGCGACGCGACGAGCGTGGCGCCCCGGCAGGCGGCCAGCCCGTCGGCGAGCTCGGCGTCCAGGGCGTCCAGGTCGGCGACCAGGTCGTCCGCAGCGATGGCGAACTCGTCCGCGTGCGCCGGGTCGACGTCCGCGAGCGCGCCCGCCACCTGGTGCGCGACGTCGGCGAGCCGGGTCGGGTCGAGCCAGAAGTGCGGGTCGAGGCTGTCGCCCGCGCCCGGGGTGACGCCGTCGGGCGCGACCTCCAGGCCTGCGGCCTCGGCGGCGTCGACGACATGCGCGGGGGAGGTGGCGGCGACGGCGGCGTCGGTCGCGGCCTGGAAGCCCGACAGGTAGACGACGAGGTCGGCCGCGCCCAGGCCGGACACCGCGCTGGGCGACAGCTCCAGGTCGTGCGACTCGCCGCCGGGCGGGGTCAGCGAGGTGACGGCGACGTGCTCGCCCCCGACCCGCTCGGCCACGAACTGCAGCGGGTAGAACGCGGCGACGACGTCGTGCCGGTCGTCCGCGTCGGCGGGGGAGCAGGCGGCGAGGCCGGCGGCGACGGCGGCGACGGCGGCCGCGGCGGCGAGGGTGCGGGTGGGGCGGGTCGTGCGGGGGCGGGTCGTGCTGCGGGCCACGGGGGTCCTTCCGGGTCGGGGTGCGCCGGAGTGGAGCGTCCTGCCCGACACGCGCGGCGTGTCCGGGCAGCACGCTCCACTCCGGAGGTGCGAGGGGTGGACCAGGGTCAGCCCTGGGCGGTCTCCTCGTCGTGCGCGTGGTCGTGCTCGTCCTCGTGCGCGTGGTCCTCGTGCCCGTCCTCGTGCGCCCCGTGCTCCGCCACGGCGCCCGAGACGCCCGCGATCTCGTTCGGCGTCACCTCGAGCTCGGCCGACAGCCAGACCTCGCCGGTCTCGACGTCGACCGCGTGCACGCTGTTCGTCGCCGGGTCGGTGATGTACGCCGAGCCGTCCAGGACCGTGATCGCCGGGCGCGGCTGCTGCCACTCCTCGGGCTCCTCCCAGGCGTCGATCACCGGGACGGACCGCACGACGGTGCCGGACTCCGGGTCGATGACGTGCAGCGCGCCGTCGGTGCCGAGCACCAGGGCCTCGCCGGCGTCGCCGCGGGCGAGCGAGCGGAACGTGTAGGAGGCCGGCAGGTCGACCAGGCGGATCGACGCGTCGCGGGTGTCGATCAGAGAGACCCGGGTCGGGCGCTCCAGGTCGGCGTCCGGGTCGGACTTGTAGTCGCCGAGCACGTACGGGGAGGCCTCGGAGCCGGCCTGGTTGCCGATGCGGCCGTAGGCGTCGGGGGCGGTGACCTTGGTCAGGGCGCCGCCGGCCCAGACCACGGCCCCGTCCTCGCAGCCGATGACGACGGCCTCGTCGGCGGCGACCGCCTCGCCGTGCACGCCGGGGCAGGTGTCGATCGCGGCGATCTCCGTGTTCTCCGCGTCGAGCACCCGCACGCCGGTGCGCTCGTCCTCGGTGCCGTCCGACACGACGAGGGTGCCGTCGGTCAGCTCGACCGCGACGCCGTGGTGCGCGGACGGGGTGGTGTACTCGCGGGTCGCGGCGTCCGGGTCGGCGAGCGCGTCGGAGTCGACGACGGTGACCTGGCCGGTGCCGTCGTCGAACAGGGCGGTGCGGCCCTCGTGCCGGACGGCGTGGCCGGGCTTCTCGGCGGACCACAGCACGTCGGTGAGCACCGGGTCGCTGGCGAACGAGTGGGTGTGGTCGCCGTGCGGCTCGGTCCAGGTGCCGGCGTCGAGCACCTGGAAGCCGCCGGTGGTGGACACGAGGACGTGCCGCTCGTCGCCGGCGGGGTTCAGGCGGTTGAAGCCCGCCAGCTCGATGTCGGAGACGACCTCGAGCGTGTCGGCGTCGAGCACCTGGATGCCGCCGTCGTAGGTGAGCGCGAGGCGGGGCTTCGCGGTGGCGACCTCGGTGGCGGCGGGGGCGGCCGTCTCCTCGGCGGTCGCGGAGGGCTCCGCGGCGGCGTCGCCGGAGCCGCAGGCGGCGAGCAGCGCGGCGGCCACGCCGAGGCCGAGCGCCCCGGCGAGTCGGGGGCGGGTACGGGTCGAAAGGGTCATGTGGGGGGCCGGCGGTCGCGGGGCCCGTGCGGGCGCACGGGTGCCCTCGCCGCCGTCTCCTCTCCGGTCGCGGGTCGGATGATCAGCGCGGTCACGCTAACACAACTGATACTCAGTCTCATTACCGCTCCCGCACCCGCCCGACCCGCGCCCGACCCGCGCCCGGCGCGCGCTCACCAGGCCGCGTCGAGCCGCTCCCGGGCCTCGGGCGGCAGCACCAGCCGCACGCCGGCCATGGCCGTGCCCAGCTGCGCGAGGCTGCTCACCCCCGCAACCGGGCTGACCCGCGGCGTCCCGCCCGCGAGCCACGCGAGCACGACCTCGCTCCGGCTGACGCCCAGATCCGCGGCGACCGCCGCCAGCACCGCGAGCCGCCGCGCCGTCCCCGGGTGGTCGAAGCCCTCGGGGACGGGCCGGTCGGCGCGCTCGTACGCGCCCGACATCAGCGGGCTGTACGCCCACAGGCCGACGGCCGGGTTCGCCTCCGCGTAGTCGAGGACCTCGTCGGTGATCCAGCCGAACCGGTGGTCGTGCTCGTGGTCCCGGACCATCGGGCGGGGCTGCAGGTAGGAGTAGCGCAGCTGCAGCCCGGTCGGCTCTGCGAGGCCCCGCGCGCGGGCGAGCCCGGCGGCGCGCTCGGCCCGCCACAGCGCCGTGTTGGAGAACCCCCACGCACCCACCACGCCGTCCGCGACCAGCCCGCCGAACCCGTCGACGACCTCCGGCAGCGGCGTCGACCGGTCGTCGCGGTGCGCCCAGAACAGGTCGATGCGGTCGATCCCCATCCGGTCCAGGCTCTGCCGGGCCACGGACCGCACGAGGTCGGCGCCGAGGCCCGTCGTGCGCTCCGGGAACGAGCCGGGCCACAACGGCTCGCAGCCGACCTTGGTCGCGATCCGCACCCGGTCCCGCATCCCGGGCCGGGCGGCCAGCCAGCGGCCGAGCACGGGCTCGCTCTGGCCGCCGCGGCCGGAGTCGTCGGCCCAGAACGCGTAGCAGTCGGCGGTGTCGATCCACACGCCGCCGGCCTCGACGTACGCGTCGAGGAGGTCGAAGGACTCGGCGTCGTCGTGCCGGGTGCCGAACAGCATCGCGCCGAGCGCGATCGGCGGGACGGGGGTGGAGGTGGTCGCGTCGTCGGAGGTGCGGGGCCCGGTCGCGGGTGCTGTCGTCGTCATGCGCGCCAGCGTGGCGGCTGGAGCGCGCTCCAGCGCAAGGCCCGGCGCCGAACCCGCCCCGCGCCCGCCCGGGCCGCGCCACACTGGCGACCGTGACCACCTACGCCCCGGCCGACGCCGCCCGGCGCTCCGGCTTCAGCCTCGACACGCTCCGCTACTACGAGAAGATCGGCCTGGTCCGCGGCGTCCGGCGCGACGCCGCGGGACGGCGGCTGTACGACGACGCCGACCTGGACTGGCTCGGCGTGCTCCGCTGCCTGCGGGACACCGGCATGCCGATCGCCGCGATGCGCCGGTACGCGGGGCTCGCCCTGGCGACCGGCCCGGGCGCCGACGCGACCGTGCCCGAGCGGCTCGCGCTGCTGGAGGCCCACGCCGAGCACGTAGCCTCGACCATCGAGCTGCTGCTGCACCAGCAGGAGCACCTCGCGGAGAAGATCGAGCACTACCGCGGCCTCGTGCGGGACGCGGACCCGGCCCCCGCGGCCGCGGGGTCCGCCGGCTGAGCGCGCGGCGGGCGGCCACGGAGGGGCGGAGCGCATGGACCTGCTGCTGATCGGGGTGATCGGCGCCGTCGCGGTGGTCACCGTCACCGCCCTGGCCCCGCGGGTGGGGGTGTCGGCCCCGCTGCTGCTCGTCGCGCTCGGCGTCGGGATCAGCCTGCTCCCGGTGGTGCCGGCGGTCGAGATCGAGCCGGAGTGGATCCTCGGGGTGGTCCTGCCGCCGCTGCTCTACGCGACCTCGGTGTCGGTGCCGACGATGGATTTCCGGCGCGATCTCACGGCGATCAGCGGCCTCTCGGTGCTGCTCGTGGTCGCGACGTCGGTGGTGCTGGGCGTGATCTTCTCCTGGCTGATCCCCGACGTCACGCTCGCGACCGGCATCGCCCTGGGCGCCGTCCTCAGCCCGACCGACGCCGTGGCGACCTCGATCGTGCGGAAGTCCGGGGTGAGCCCCCGCATCGTCACGGTGCTGGAGGGCGAGAGCCTGCTGAACGACGCCTCCGCCCTGGTGCTCCTGCGCTCCGCGGTGGCGGCGACCGCCGCGTCGGTGACGCTGTGGGAGGTGGCGACGGACTTCGTCTACGCGGTGGTCGTGGCGGTCGCGATCGGCGCGCTGATCGGCAAGGTCAGCCTGTGGGTGCGCACCCGGGTCGCCGACCCGCACCTGACGACCGCGATCTCGTTCATCGTCCCGTTCGTCGCCTACATCCCCGCGGAGCACCTGAACGCGTCGGGCCTGGTCGCGACCGTCAGCGCGGGTCTCGTCGCCGGGTCGGGCAGCGTCCGGCTGCGGCCGCAGGACCGGATCGCCGAGGCCGCCAACTGGCGCACGCTCGAGCTGCTGCTCGAGGGCGCGGTGTTCCTGGTGATGGGGCTCGAGCTGTACGGCCTCGTCGCGGAGGTGCAGGCGGACCACGGCCACCTGTGGGTCGCGATCGGGCTCGGCGCGCTGTCGGCCGTCGTCGTGCTCGTCGTCCGCACCGGGTACGTCGCCTACCTGCTCTCCCGGCTGTCCCGCCGCGCGCGCCGCGGCGTCACGGTCCGCGGCTACCTCAGCGCGCTCAACGACCGCGCCGACTCGCTCGCCACCCTGACCCGGGAGGACCTGGCCGAGCGCCGGGTCCCGGGCGCGCCGCCGGCGGGGGCCGCGCCGCGCGCCACCACCGCACCGGTCGACGCGGCGAAGGTGCGCCGGGTGCTCGGCCGTCGCCGGCCGCGCCTCGGCCGGGACGACGCGCCCGAGGCCCGTGGCGTCCGGCTGCGCTACCGGATCACCCGCCGGATCGCCGACATCGACTACCTGCAGGCCGAGCACCTCGGTCCGCGCGAGGGCGCGATCCTCGTCTGGGCCGGGATGCGCGGCGTCGTCACCCTCGCCGCCGCGCAGTCGCTGCCCCGGGACACCCCGCACCGCGCGCTGCTGGTGCTCGTCGCGTTCGTCGTGGCCGCCGGCACGCTGCTCGTGCAGGGCGGCACGCTGGGGTGGCTGGTGCGCCGGCTCGGCCTGGGCCGCGACGGCGCCGACGATCGGGCCGAGGTGGACCGGCTGGCGGGGGAGATGGCGGTGGCGGCCGCGGAGCTGCTCGGCCATCCCGACCTGCGCCGGCCCGACGGCACCCCGTACGACGCGGTGGTCCTGGAGAAGGCCCGGCGGATCGCCGAGCGGCAGGGGGGCGAGCTCGACGAGGACAAGGAGGCCGAGGACCGCGCGTCCGCCGCCGCGCAGGTGCGCGAGCTGCGGCTGGCGGTGCTGGACGCGCAGCGGGAGGCGCTGCTGAAGGTCCGCGACCTCGGCACCGCGAGCTCGGGCGCCCTGACCGAGGCGCTCCGGGTGCTCGACGCGGACCAGATCAGCCTGGAGCTGCGCGAGCGGGACTAGCGCGCGGCGGCGTCAGCCGACCGGGCCGCCCCGGGCGTCGAGCATGTCCTGCAGGGCGGTCAGCTCGCGCTCCTGGGACGTGACGATGTTCCGGGCCAGCGCCACCACCTGCGGGCGCTGCGCGTGCTCGACGGCGTACTCGGCCATCTCCACGCCGCCCTGGTGGTGCGGGATCATCAGCTGCAGGAACAGCCGGTCCGCCTCGGTCCCGGTCGCCGCGGTGAGCCGGGCGAGGTCCTCGCGGGACACCCACCCCGGCATCGCGGCGTAGCCCGACGCGTCGCCGGTCGCCCCGGTCGACCCGTGGCCGTGCTCCGTGCCGGTCATCCACGCCATCGGGGCCGCCGACGCCGCGGCCGGCAGCCCCCACGTCGACAGCCAGCCGGCCATCTGGCCGATCTGGTTCTGCTGGGTCAGCAGGATGTCGAGCGCCACGGTCCGCACGTCCCCGTCGGTGCTGCGGTCCCGGACCAGCACCGCCAGGTCGACCGCCTGCGCGTGGTGCGCCTGCATGTCCCGGGCGAACCCGGCGTCGACCGACCCCTCGGGGGCCGCGGTGAGCGCCGGCTGCCGGGCGAGCAGCGCCCCGCCGAGCGTGCCCAGCACCAGGGCGGCGAGCGCCACCACGACGAGCACGACGCGCCCGTGACCCCGCCCCGCGGGTGCGGGCTCCGGCGCCACGGGCGCGTCGGTGCGCAGGTCCTCCGACGTCACGCGGGGGTGCCCACGCCGCTCGAGCAGGGCGCGCCGACCTCGGCGAGCTCCGGGTTGAGCAGGTACTTCTGGATGAAGACCGGCAGCCGCTCGTCGTCGACCGAGTCGACCTTGAGCTGGTAGCCCCACGCGCTCACGGCGACCGGGGAGTCGAGGCCCTCGTACGGGGACACCAGCACGTAGGACTGGTTCTCGGCGAACGCCTGCAGCGTCGCGACGTCCGCGGCGGGCAGCGCGGGGTCGTAGGTGATCCACACGGCGCCGTGCTCGAGCGAGTGCACCGCGTTCTCGTCCGGCACCGGCTCGGTGTACACGCCGCAGTTCAGCCACGCGGCGTTGTGGTCCCCGCCCGCGGGCGGCGACTGCGGGTAGTCGACGGAGGTCGTGACGTGGTTGAACGTGAGGCCGTCGAACGCCTCGACGCCCTCGATGTCGGCGTCCGCCTGCGCCTCGAGGGCGGCCTTGTCGCGGCCGGCGTCGACGATCACCCAGGCGCTCACGCCGACGAGGGCGAGGACGAGGACGCCGGCGATCGAGCCGATCCAGACGGCGCGGCCGCGCTCCTTCTTGCGCTGCTCGGCTCGGACGGCGGCCAGGCGGGCCTGGCGCTCGGCCGCGGTGGGACGGCGGTCGGGCATGGGGTACTCCTCCGGTCGGTCGGCGCGGCCCGCGGGCCGGTCGGTCCGGCGAGAATACTTGAAGGATCTACTAATTGACAGGTGCCCCGGTGCCGAGCCGCGCGTCGAGCGCGGTCGCCGGTCCCGGCCGCCCCAGCGCCCAGCCCTGCGCGGCGTCGCAGCCCAGCCCCCTGAGCAGCGCGAGCGTGCGCTCGTCCTCGACGCCCTCCGCGACCACCTGCATGCCGAGCGCGTGACCGAGGTCGACCGTCGAGCGGAGGATCTCGGCGCACACCCGGTCGTCGGCCGCGGGCGCCACGAACGCCCGGTCGACCTTGAGCACGGTGAACGGCAGCCGGCGCAGGTAGTCCAGCGAGCCGTAGCCGACGCCGTAGTCGTCGACCGCGAGCACGACGCCGAGGTCCGCCAGTGCCCGCAGCGTCCGCCCGGCCTGCGCGGCGTCGCGCATCGCCATCGTCTCCGTGACCTCGAGCCCCAGCGCGTCCGCGGCCAGCCCGTGCCGGTCCAGCGCCGCGCGGACGTCGTCGACCAGCCGGGGGTCGTCCAGGTCGTGCGCGGAGACGTTGACGGACACCACGAAGGACCCGGCGCCCGCCGCGCGCCACCGGGCGCACTGCGCCAGGGCGACGTCGAGCACGTGCAGCGTGACCGGGCGGACGAGCCCCGTGCGCTCCGCGGCGGGCACGAACGCGTCGGGGCCGAGCAGGCCGTGCGCGGGGTGCTGCCACCGGACCAGGGCCTCGGCGCCCTCGACCCGGCCGCCCGCGACCCCGACCTGCGGCTGGAAGTGCACCACCAGCTCGCCGCACGCGGCGGCCGCGGGCAGCCGGCGCAGCAGGTCGGTCGCGCACAGCGCGGGGGCGCCCGGGCCGGGGACGGGCTCCGGCCCGCGCTGGGCGGGCAGCGCGGCCCCGGCGACGTCCAGCGCCACGCGCTCGTCGCGGTGCCGGGCGGTGACCAGCGCGGCGTCGGCCCGCGCGACGAGCGCGTCCGCCGCCGCCGGCCGCCCGGCGCCCACGGCGCCGCCGACCAGCGGCCGGACCGACAGGTCGAGCCCGCCCACGGCCAGGGGCGGGATCAGGCGGGCGACCAGCCGGCGCGCGGCCTCCTCGGCCCCGGCGGGGTCGGCGACGTCCAGCCCCACCGCGAACACGTCGCGCGCGAGCCGCGCGGGCGTGCCGCCCTCCTCGGCCTCCCGGCCGACCACGGCGCCGACCGCGCGCAGCAGGTCGTCGGCCACCGCGTGCCCGAGCGTCTGGGCCACGTCGCGGTACCCGTCGAGCGTCACGAGCAGCACGGCGGGCACCGTGCCGGCGGGCGCGTCGTCGGGCGGCGCCTCCAGCCGGCGCGCGAGCCCGGCGGCGTTGGCGAGGCCGGTGAGCGGGTCGGTCACCGCGAGGTGCTCCAGCCGCCCGTGCTGGCGGCGCATCGCGCGCAGCACGCCCCCGAACCGGAGCAGGAACGCCGCGATCACGACGATGGCGGCGACGCACACCTCGGCCACGTGCACGGGCACACCGCGCGCCACCTCCAGGAGCGCCGTGCCGGGCAGCACGCAGACCGAGGCGCCGAGCAGCACCAGGTAGCCGGTGCCGAGGTCGCCCTCGGCGCGCGGGGGCGCGAGCCGCCCGGCCGAGGCGTGCCGCGCGGCGGCGGCGAGCAGCACGTACCCCGCGAGCCACAGGGAGTCGAGCAGGTGCACGCGCGCGTCCAGCGCGGGCCAGCCGGGCGCGAGCAGGAACAGCTCGTCGGCCAGCAGGATCGCCAGCACGCCCCAGGTCGACAGCCGCAGGGCCGGGGGCCGGGTGCCGGCGGCGGTGGCGGCGCGGGCGAGGAGCACGAGCAGCACGGCATCGCCCACGGGGTAGGCCGCGCCGACGGCGGTGCCCAGCGGGTCGGCGGCCCAGGTGGCCAGCGTCGGCTCCAGGACCGCGAGCCACAGCACGAGCAGGGCCCCGCTCGTCACCAGCACCGCGTCGAGCAGCCAGGTCGGCCGCCGGCCGCGCGGCGCGGGGAACGCGCGGACGAGGCCCGCGGCCAGCAGCGGGTAGGACGCGACGTACGCCACGTCGGCCACGGAGGGGAACGGCTCGACGCCGAGGCCGCGCTCCAGCAGGGTCCACAGCGCGTCGCCGACCACCCAGGCGACGAGCCCGAGCGCCAGCAGCCGCCAGGCGCGCCGCTGCGGCCCGACGACGCGGCCCGCGGCGCGGAGCGCCCGCGCGGCGCACACGGCGCCGACCGCCACGTAGAGCACGTCCCGCAGCGTCCCCGGGGGCAGCAGCGCGTGCACCGTGAGCGCGGCGACGGCGACCGCGACCGGCGGGACGGGGACACGCTGGAGCACGGACTCCTCATCGGCATGCGGGGGCGCTCCTTGACCCGTCAGGCGGGTGGTCTCGGCACGCCGCGCCGCCCTGCAGGTCAGGGGACCTGTGGGTAGGGTCGCGCCGGGGGGTGAGGCATGGGCGAGACCGCACGGGGCGACGTCGACGAGGCGCGACGCGTCGCGGCGCTGCGCGAGCTGGACGTCCTCGACACGCCCCCGGAGGAGCGGTTCGACCGGGTGACCCGGCTGGCGCAGCAGCTGTTCGGGGTCCAGATGGCGTTCGTCTCGCTGGTGGACGCCGACCGGCTGTTCCTCAAGTCGCGGCAGGGCACCACCGCGCGCGAGACCCCGCGCGACGGCATGTTCTGCGCCGTCGCGATCGAGCAGCCGGCGACGCTGGTGGTCCCCGACGCCGCCCTGGACCCCCGGTTCGCGGTGGCCCCCTTCGTGACCGGCGACCCGCACATCCGGTTCTACGCCGGGCGGCCCCTGGCGACGGCGGGCGGCCAGCGGGTCGGCACGCTGTGCCTGATGGACCGCCGCCCGCGGGAGTTCTCCGCGGAGGACGAGGCGCTGCTGACGGACCTCGCCGCCTGGGTGGAGAAGGAGCTGTCGGCGGACGCCGAGCTCGGGCGGGCCGCGGAGGTGCAGCGCGGCCTGCTGCCGACCGGCGCGCCGGACGTCCCGGGGTGGGACCTGGCCGGTGCCTGCCTGCCCGCGCACGGGGTGGGCGGAGACTTCTACGACTGGCAGGCGACCCCGGGGCGGCTGCTGCTCACCCTCGCGGACGTGATGGACCGGGGCCTGGGGGCCGCGATCATCGCCGCGACGGTGCGGTCGGTGCTCCGCGGCGTCGGCCGGCACGAGGACGTGGCGGCGGCCGTGGCGCTCGCGGAGCGGGTGCTCGAGCCCGACCTCGACCGGGCAGGCGCGTTCGTCACCGCGTTCCACGCGGAGCTCGACCCGGCGACCGGCGTGCTGCGGTACACGGACGCGGGCCACGGCCTCGCGGTGCTGCGCGCCGCCGACGGGACCCTGCGGCGGCTGCCCGCGCAGGGGCCGCCGCTCGGCGTGGTCGTGGGGGTGCCGCGCGTCGCCGCGGAGGTCGCGCTCGCACCCGGCGACACCCTGGCCGTGGTGAGCGACGGCCTGCTCGAGCGCGGCGACCGGGCGCTGGACCCGGAGGACGTGCTGGCGGGGCCGCTCGGTGCCGCCACGTCGGCGGCGGACGCCGTGGCCCGCGTGCTCGCGGCCGCCGGCACCGCCACGGACCGCCTCGACGACGTGACCGTCGTGGTGCTGCGGAGGGAGAACGGATGAGGCAGCAGCTCGTGCTGCGGGTCGTCGTGGTGCTCACGCTCGTGCTGGGCGTGAACTACATCGCCTGGCGGTGGCTCGACTCGGTGAACTGGTCGGCGTGGTGGATCGCCGTGCCGCTGGTGATCGCGGAGACCTACTCGCTGGTCGACGTCGCGCTGTTCGGCATGACGATGTGGAAGGCGAAGCGGCGCGACGACCCCGCCCCGCCCGCCCCGGGGATCACGGTGGACGTGTTCGTCACCACGTACGACGAGCCCGTGGAGCTGGTGATGCGGACCGCGGAGGCCGCGCGCGACATCGCGTACCCGCACCGCACCTTCGTGCTGGACGACGGATCGCGGCCCGAGCTGGCCGCCGCCGCGCGGGCCGCCGGCGTCGGGTACATCGAGCGCTCCGAGGACTGGACCGACCGGCCGCGGCACGCCAAGGCCGGCAACCTCAACAACGCGCTGTTCCAGACGGACGGCGAGTTCCTGCTCATCCTCGACGCGGACCAGATCCCGGAGCCGGAGCTCCTCGACCGCGTCCTCGGGTACTTCGAGGACCCCGCGGTCGCGCTCGTCCAGACGCCGCAGTTCTTCACCAACGTCACCTCCGCCGACCCCCTCGGCAGCCAGGCGCCGCTGTTCTACGGCCCGATCCAGCAGGGCAAGGACGGCTGGAACGCCGCGTTCTTCTGCGGGTCGAACGCGGTGCTGCGCCGGGACGCCCTCATGCAGCTCGGCCTGGTCGGCTACGTCCGGGAGACCGAGCGCTCGGTGCGCGAGGCGCTGCACGCGTCGCGCCGGCTGCTCGACCGCGCGCAGCGGGACGCCCCGGACGCCGCCCAGGCCGCGGTGCTGCACGAGGTGCAGGAGGCGGCCGCGCGGGCGCTCGCGCAGCTCGACGCGGGCGAGCCGCTGTCGGACGTCACGTACGGCTTCCAGCGCGAGGTCGACGGGATCTCGGCGCAGGTCGTGGCCCGGGACGTCGCGAGCATCCAGGACGACCTCGCCGCGATCGCGGCGCTGCCGATCGCGCGGGACGACGAGATCGGCGCGGTGGTCGTCGACGAGCCCGCGCTGGCCCGGCTCGCCGACCGCGAGTGGTCGCCGCTCGGCGCGATCGAGTCGGTGCAGGCGCTGGTCCGGGCGGTCGACGTGGACCGGTCCTCCGAGGCGCAGGCCGTGATGCCCGTGGCCACGCTGTCGGTCACCGAGGACATGGCGACCGCGATGCGGCTGCACTCCCTCGGCTGGAGGACCGTCTACCACCACGAGAGCCTCGCCCACGGCCTGGCCCCCGAGGACCTCGGCACGATGATGACCCAGCGGCTGCGCTGGGCGCAGGGCACGATGCAGGTGATGCTCAAGGAGAACCCGCTGGGCGTCCGGGGCCTGGCGGTCGGCCAGAAGCTCATGTACTTCGCGACCATGTGGTCCTACCTGTCGGGCTTCGCCGCGCTGGTGTACCTGGCGGCGCCGATCATCTTCCTGTGCTTCGGCGTGCTGCCCGTGACCGCGTGGACGGTCGACTTCTTCGCGCGGTTCATCCCGTTCTTCCTGGCCAGCCAGCTGCTGTTCGTGGTGGCGGCGCGGGGGGTGAAGACCTGGCGCGGGCAGCAGTACGCGCTCGCGCTGTTCCCGGTGTGGATCAAGGCCGTGTGGACCGCGGTGGCGAACGTGTGGTTCGGCCGGCCGCTCGGCTTCGCGGTGACCCCGAAGGTCCGGCCCGACGGGTCGCCCAGCCAGTGGCGGCTCGTCTGGCCCCAGCTGCTCGCGATGGCCCTGCTGGTCGTCGCGGCGGTGGTCGGGATCGTCCGGGCGTCGCTCGGGCTGTCCCTCTGGGTGGGCACGACCGTGAACCTGCTGTGGGTGGTGTACGACCTGGTGGTGCTCAGCGTGGTGGTGCAGGCGCTCCGCTACCGCGGGTTCGCCGGGCCCGAGGCGAGCCCGCCGCCCAGCGCGCGGCGCCGGGGCATCGCATGACGACGACGAGGAGGACCCGATGGAGCTGACGACCGACCGGACCGAGGGCGCGGCGGTGCTGCGCGTGCAGGGCCGGCTGACCATGGCCGCCGCGGGCGAGCTGAAGGCCGCCGTCGACCGCGAGGTGGCCGAGGGGCGCACGCTCGTGGTCGTCGACCTGGCGGAGACGGCGTTCCTGGACTCGTCCGGACTGGGCGCGCTGGTCGGCGGGCTGCGGACCGCCCGCGCCGCCGGGGGCGACCTGCGGATCGCCCGGGTCGGCCAGCAGGTCCGCACCGTGCTGGAGCTCACCACGATGGACCGGGTGCTCCGCCCGTACGCCACCGTCGAGGACGCGGTCGGTGCCGGCCGCTGACGGGGCCGTCGAGCTCCGCGTCGACGGCACCGCGCAGACCGCGTGGCTGGAGGACGTCCACGCCGCGCTCGCGCGCCTGTGGGACGCCGCGCCCGAGGTGCCCGACCTCGACCGGCTGCGGTTCGAGACCGCGGTCATCGAGATCGCGACGAACGTCGTGCGGCACACCGTCCCGGTCGGCGACGGCCCCGTCCGGGCGAGCGTGCTGCTGCGCGCGGACCCGGCGCGGCTGGAGGCCGAGCTCACCGACGACGGCGCGCCCGTGCGGGTCGACCTCGACCCGGCCCCGGTGGACGACTTCGCCGAGAGCGGGCGGGGGATCGCCCTCGTGCTGCGGGCGGTGGACAGCCTGAGCCTCGCGCGCGAGGGCGGGCGCAACACGTGGCGGCTGGCCCGGGACCGCTCGGCCTGAGCGCCGCCGTCCGTGCGCAGGTCGGGGGCCGTGACGTACGGTCGTGGGGATGGCCACCGACACCACGCACCTGGAGGACGACCGGGTCGCGGCGCTGCACCGCCTCGGCGTCCTGGAGACCCCCGCGGAGGACCGGTTCGACCGCGTCGTCCGGCTCGCCCGGCAGCTGTTCGGCGTGTCCACGGCGCTCGTCTCGCTCGTCGACCGCCAGGTCGTCGTGCACAAGGCGATGGCCGGCTTCGACGAGCCGGTCGTGCGCCGCGAGGACTCGTTCTGCGGCACCACCGTGCAGTCCGACGCGATGCTCGTCGTGCCCGACGCCGCCCAGGACGAGCGGTTCCGGGACAAGCCGTTCGTGGTCGGCGCCGACGGCCTCCGGTTCTACGCGGGGCAGCCGCTCGTGGCGCCCGGGGGCTACCGCGTCGGCACCCTGTGCATCGCCGACCGCGAGCCGCGGCAGTTCGACGCCGACAGCGCCGCCCTGCTGCGCGACCTGGCCGCGTGGGTCGAGAAGGAGCTCGTGATCGACTCCGAGCTCGAGCGCGCCGCGCAGGTGCAGGCCGGGCTGCTGCCGCGGTCCGCGCCTGACGTGCCGGGGTACGAGGTCGCGGGCGCGTGCCTGCCGAGCCGGGCCGTGGGCGGCGACTTCTACGACTGGACGGCCACGCCCGGCGGCGTCGTCCTCAGCCTGGTCGACGTTATGGGCAAGGGCGCAGGCGCCGGGATCATGGCGGCCTCGATCCGCGCGGTGCTGCGCGGCTCCGCCCACGGCGCCGACGTCGCGCAGTCCCTGCTGTACGCCGGCGCGATCCTGCACTCGGACCTGTCCGGCGCCGGGGTGTTCGCCACCGCGTTCCACGCCTCCCTCGACGCCGCGACCGGCGACCTCTGCTACGCGGACGCCGGCCACGGGCTCACCGTCGTCGTCCGCGCCGACGGGTCCGACGAGCGGCTGCCGGCGACCGGGCTCCCGCTCGGCGTCCTGGACGAGGAGGCCCGCGAGCAGCGGGTCGTGCACCTCGGGCCGGGCGACCTGCTGCTGACGTTCTCCGACGGGCTGCTCGACCTGGTCGACGGCACGCTCGCGGGGCTGCCGCCGGTGGTCGACGCCGTCCGGGGCGCCGGGTCCGCGGACGCGGCGGTCGACGCGGTGCTGCGCCTCGCGGCCGGAGCGGCCGAGCGGCCGGACGACATCACGGTCGTGGCGGTGCGCCGGGCGGGCTGACCCGCGGCGCCCGGCGGTGGCGCCCGGCGCGGCGCGTGCGCTCAGGCGCGCGGCGGCACCGGGTGCAGCACCACGTCGTGCAGCGCCCCGTCCTCGGCCCGGGCCGTCAGGTAGGTCCCCGCCGGCTGCCGGCGGCGGTCGGTCGGCGACCCCGGGTTCAGCAGGCGCAGCCCGCCGGGTGCGACGGTGTCCCACGGGATGTGGCTGTGGCCGAACACCAGCACGTCGGCGTCGGGGTACGCCGCGGCGCACCGCGCCTCCCGTCCCGCCGCCTGCCCGGTCTCGTGCACGACCGCGAACCGCAGCCCGCCGAGCTCCGCGCGGGCCACCTCCGGCAGCCGGGCGCGCAGGTCGGGCCCGTCGTTGTTGCCCCAGCAGCCGACGAGCCGCCGCGCCCGGGCCTCCAGGGCGTCCAGGAGCGCCACGTCGACCCAGTCGCCCGCGTGCAGCACGACGTCGGCGGCGTCGACCGCGTCCCACACCACCGGGGGCAGGTCGCGGGCGCGGCGCGGGACGTGGGTGTCGGCGAGGAGCAGCAGGTCCACGGGGCCTCCGGTGTCGGGCGGGGTCGGGCGGGGTGGGCGGGGTCGTCCCGGTCAGGCGGCGCGGCGCAGCGCGACGACCGTGAGGTCGTCCTCGGGGTGCCGGGGGTCGACCAGCGACAGCACCGCGTCGGCGGCCTGCTCTGCGGTGCGCGTGCCGCGCACCGCTCGGCCCACCTGGTCCAGGTCGTCGAGCGACCCGCCGAGCGCGTCGAGCACGCCGTCGGAGAACGTCACCAGCAGCTCGCCCGGGGCCAGCCGGGCGCGGGCGCTCACCCGGTCGGGGCCGGGGGCGATCCCGAGCGGCAGGCCGGTCGCCGAGAGCCGGCGCGCCGTGCCGTCCGGACCGACGATCAGGGACAGGCCGTGCCCCGCGTCCGTGTACGACACCTGCCCGTCCGCCGCGTCCACGTAGGCGCGGAACATCGTCACGAACGCGCCGGCGTTCGCCAGGTCGGCCGTCATCGCCCGCTCGGTCGCCGCGAGCGTCCCGGCCACGTCGTGCAGCGTGGGCTGCGCGTGCAGCACCGAGCGGGTGGTGGCGGCAAGGATCGCCGCGGCCGGACCCTTGCCCATCACGTCCGCCAGGGTGAGGACCAGGCCGTCCGCGACGGGCTGCCAGTCGTAGAAGTCGCCGCCGACCGATCCCGCCGGCACGAACCGCGCGGCGAGGTCGAGCCCGGGCACGTCGAGCGCCCGCGACGGCAGCAGGCTCGCCTGCACCTGGGCCGCCCGGCGCAGCTCCGTGCGCTCGGCCGTGACGTCCCGCAGCACCGTGACCGCGCCACCGCCGGCCGCGGCGGGCAGGGGGGAGGCCGAGAACGTGACGATGCGCGGCTCCGTCGCACCCGGCACCCGCACGAGCAGGTCCGCCTCGCGCACCTGCTCGCCCGCCAGGGCCCGGCGGAACGGCAGCTCCGCGTCCGGCACCGGGGTGCCGTCGAGGCGCGCGAGGTGCGCCAGGTCCGCGTCGCCCACGCCGTCGGGCGCGGTGCGGCCGGTGAGCAGCAGGCCCGCGGTGGGGTTGCGCACCACCACGCGACCGGCCGCGTCGACCACCCGGACGCCCTCCGACATGGTGTCCACGACCGTCGCCAGCAGCGTCGCCTGCTCCTGCGCGCGGTCCCGGGCGGCCTGCAGGTCCGCGACCAGGAGCGCCCGCTCGTCGCGGGCGATGGCGAGGGCGAGCCCGATCACCGCGACCAGCCCGACGTAGAGCTGGGCGATCGCGACCTGGGCCGTCGGGTCGGGCAGCTCCGCGAACGGGCCCGACCCGGCGAGCGTGAGCTGGATCGCGACGACGCCGCACAGCGTGGTGTGCAGCACGACCGACCGCGTCGGCAGCCGGGAGCCCGCCCACACCGTGAGGCCGATCAGCGGGAACACCACCGCGAGCCAGTCGATCTCGACGAACCACACCACGTAGAGCAGCGGGGCGAGCAGCAGCGCCGCGAGGTAGTCGGCCCCTCTGCCCTCCGTCCACCACTCGATGCGTTCCGGCACCGTGCGCGACCGGCGGCCGCGCAGCCACGCGCCGAGGGTGAAGCCGAGCGTGCCGATGCCGACGATCGCGACGGTGTTCCGCGCGCACCAGAGCAGCGCCGTGCGCCACGTCCACGGCTCGCCGCCGAGGACCACGGCCAGCTCGACCAGCGGGGCCGAGACCACGGAGCTCAGCGCGGCGCCGAGCACGAACCACCAGAGGTCGGGCACCCGCCGCAGCTGCTGGGTGCCGCGCGCGGCCCAGACGTACGGCGCGTGCCGGGCGAGCACCCACGCGCACACGACGGCCTGCACGGTCGCGGCGAGCGCGCCGATCGCGGCCGACGGCGCGGACGACCCCGTCGCGGCGACGACCGCCCCGGTCGACAGCGCCAGCAGCAGCGGGTCCAGCCACGGCCACGGCCGGCGGGCCCGCGCCACCAGCCAGAGCACCGAGACCCCCGCGGCGGGCCAGACCAGGCTGACGTCCGCGTCGGGCACCCGGTTCGCCCGGCCGAGGAGGCAGGCGGCGGCGTTGAGCAGCGTGAACAGCGCCACGAGGCGCAGATCGCGGGCGGTCGGCCGGCGGGGCGCGCGGGGGAGCCGCGGGGTCCCGGTGGTGGTCGCGCCGCTCTGCGGCTCCGTCGTCACGCGCCCTCCCGGATGTCGTCCGCCCCCGACGAGCAGGCTACGGGGCCGCGCGCCGTGGCGCCCGGGCCGTGGACCCGGCGCCCCGCGAGCGGTGTCAAGGGCCGTCGGTCCCGGTGTGATCGTCCCGACACCGCGAGCGGCCATCACCGACCGCTCGGTCGGTGTTGACTCGGACGGGCCGCGCGCCGCGGCCCACGAGATCTGAGCGAGGAGTGACGCGTGATGGCGCGGTTCGACGGCAAGGTGGCCCTGGTGACGGGTGGCGGCAGCGGGATCGGGGAGGCCGTCGCGCAGCGGCTCGCCGCGGAGGGCGCGTCGGTCGTGCTCACCGACATCCGGCTCGAGGCGGCGCAGCGGGTGGCCGACGAGATCGTCGCGGCGGGCGGCACCGCGTCCGCGTTCCAGCAGGACACCGCCGACGCCGAGAGCTCGCGCGCCGCCGTCGAGTTCGCGGTCGCGACCTACGGCGCCCTGCACCTCGCGGTGAACAACGCCGGCATCGCGGCCCGGAACCAGCTGCCGACCGGCGAGCTCGACCTCGACGCCGACTGGCGCCGCGTCATCGACATCAACCTCAACGGCGTGCTGTACGGCCTGCGGTACGAGCTGCCCGCCATCGAGGCCGCGGGCGGCGGCGCGGTCGTCAACATGGCGTCGATGCACGCGCTCGTCGCCGCGCCGGGCAACTCCGCCTACGTCGCGTCCAAGCACGCGATCAACGGCCTGACCAAGAACGCCGCCGTCGAGTACGGCACGCGCGGCGTCCGGGTCAACGCGGTCGCGCCGGGCAACATCTGGACGCCGCTGATGGCGCAGCTCCCGCAGGACCAGATCGACGCCATCACGGCGAAGCACCCGATCGGCCGGATCGGCCGGCCGGACGAGGTCGCCGCGCTCGTGGCCTTCCTCCTGAGCGACGAGGCGTCGTTCATCACGGGCAGCCTGCACCAGGTCGACGGCGGGTACCCGGCGGTCTGACATCCGCCGCGCGCGGGCGGGCGGGCGCCGGCGACCCGCCGGGTGACCGGCCCGCGCGCGCCGGTGCGCCGGTCACCCGGCGCCGGTGGGACCTTCGTCCCGGTGATGCCGTAGCGTCGGCGCCGTGGACCCGTCCGTGCAGCGTGCGCTCGTCGTGGGGCGCCTGCTCGGCGTCGCGGCGACCGTGCTCGCGCTCGGGTCCGGTGCGCACGTGCTCGGTGGCGGCCACGCCCCGTCCGGCGGTGCGCTCGCCCTCATCGGGTCGCTCGTCCTGGTCGGTTCGGCGGCGCTCGCGCGCCGGCCCCTGACCGTGCGGGTCCTGCTGCCCGCCGCGGTGGCCGGTCAGCTCGGGGTGCACGCGGCGCTCACCTGGCTCGCGCCGGGCGCGGGCGCCGCGCTCCCGGGCGGGGCGCACGCGGGGCACGGGGCCGTGCTGCCGGGGGCGGCGGTGCCCGCCCTCGTCGGGTCCGGCGCCGGGGTCCCGGTCGACGCCGTGGTCGCCGAGCCGCACGGCGCCGGCGGGCTGATGCTCGCCGCCCACGCCGCCGCGATGGCGGCCACCGTGCTGCTGCTCGTGGCGACCGACCGCGGGGTCCTCGCGCTGGCCCGCCGCTGGGCGGCGCTGCTGCCGGCGCTCGCGGGCGCGGTGCCGGCCCCGGTCGCGCCGCGCGCGCGGCC
>NZ_JAGXJG010000110.1:0-2837 GCF_019091725.1 Cellulomonas sp. GbtcB1
GGTCGGCGGCGGTGCGGTCGGCGCCGGGCCGGTCGGCGGACGACCGGTCCGGCTGCGCGGCCCGGTCCTGCGGGCCGGCGGCGAGCGCGCCCTGCAGGACGGCGTCGAACCCGGTCGACGCCGAGCGCCCGGCGGCGCCGGCCGACGCGGCGACGGCGGCGCGCGCCGGGGCGGCGGGAAGCGTGCTGATGGTCACGAGGCGGCCCCCCAGAGGGACGTGAGCAGGGACGAGGTCGAGGTGCCGGCGCCGGCCGAGCCGGAGCCGAGGGCGCCGAGCGCCTGGGTGAGCGAGCCGGTCGCGCCCGACGCGGCGGTCGAGCCGGCGGAGCCGGTGAGCAGCGCCAGCGCGTTCTGCCCGGCGGCGGTGCTCGCGAGCGCGGAGGACAGCGCGGCGGAGGCCGGGGCGGCCGTCGGGGTGGCGGCGGCCTGCGGCAGGACCCGCCGGATCGTGGTCGGCTCGGCGTACACGTCGCGGATGGTCACCGACTTCCCCGGCTTCGGGGCGTCGATCATCTTCCCGTCGCCGACGTAGATGCCGATGTGCTTCCCGCCGTTGAGCACGACCAGGTCCCCGGGGAGCGCCTGGTCGAGCGACGGCACCGACTCCCCGAGGGTCGCCTGGTCGCGGGCGACCCGGGGCACCCCGGAGGTGATGCCGAGGTCGGCGAGCGACCGGAGCACCAGCCCGGAGCAGTCCAGGCCGCCCTCCGCGAGAGACTCGCCGCCCCAGACGTAGGGCGTGCCGAGGTACTTCTTCGCGGCCTCGACCAGGTCCTGGCCGGTGACCGTCGTGGACAGCGCGTTCTCGGGCACGGTGCCGAGGTCGGCGCCGGCTGCGCCGGTGAGCTGCGCGAGCGCGGTGGCGAAGTCGGTGCCGGCGGCCGGCGAGCCGGCGGTCGACGTCGCGGAGGACGCCGAGGACGCCGTCGCGGACGACGTCGACGCGACCGCCACTGCCGCCGGCTCCACGTACGCGCGGATCTCCGCGATGCGGGCCTGCACGGCCGCCACTCCCCCGGTCACCGGTCCCCCTCCGCGTCGGCCCCGGCGGGCACCGCGGCGCGGCGCCGGCCGGCGACCTCGTCCAGCACGACCTGCTCGGCCCGCTGCTCCTCGGCGCGGACGACCGTCTCGTGCTTCTCCTGCAGCTTCTCGAGCGTGCGGGTCTGCGTGCGCGCGGCGGACCACGCCGCGTCGGCGGCGTCGACCTCGTCCTGCGCGACGAGCACCTGGGCGCGCCGGTCGACCAGCAGCGCGGACAGCGCGAGCCGGCTGGCCACGACGGCCTGCACGCCCCGGGGGTCGGCCCCGGGCGGGAAGACGGCGGAGCCGAGCGCGGCCTCGGTCGCGGCGGCGCGGGCCACGGCGGCGTCGCGCCCGCGGGCGCTGGTCGCGCGCTGGGCGGCGGCCTGCTCCTCGGCGAGCGCCCGCAGGCGCAGCAGCCCGGCCAGGCGGAACGCGCGGCTCACGGCAGGTCCCCCATCGCGGCGACGAGCGCGGCGAGCCGCGCCCAGGAGTCGGCCGACGGCGCGCGCTCGTCCATGCCCTGGCGCAGGAAGGCGTCGATGTCCGCGCCGTGCGCGACGGCGGCGTCCACCAGCGGGTTCGACCCGGCGACGTAGGCGCCGACGTCGAGCAGGTCCTGGGCCTGGCGGCGCGCGGCCATCACGCGGCGGAGCCGGGTGGCGGCGGCCTTCTGGTCCGGTCCGGTCACGCGGGAGGCGACGCGGGAGATGGAGGCCAGCGCGTCGACGGACGGGAAGTGCCCGGCGACCGCGAGCGACCGCTCCAGCACGACGTGGCCGTCGAGGATGGACCGGGCGGCGTCGGCGATCGGCTCGTTGTGGTCGTCGCCGTCCACCAGCACGGTGTAGAGGCCGGTGACCGAGCCGGTGGCGCCGGTGCCCGCGCGCTCCAGCAGCTGGGCGAGCAGCGCGAACGTGCTCGGCGGGTAGCCGCGGGTCGCCGGGGGCTCGCCGACGGACAGGCCGATCTCGCGCTGCGCCATGGCGACGCGGGTCAGCGAGTCCATCATCAGCACGACGTCGTCGCCGCGGTCGCGGAACCACTCGGCGATCCGGGTCGCGACGAACGCGGAGCGCAGCCGGACGAGCGGCGGCTCGTCGGAGGTCGCCACGACGACGACCGACCGGGCCAGGCCCTCGGGGCCGAGGTCGTCCTCGAGGAACTCGCGCACCTCGCGGCCGCGCTCGCCGACCAGGGCGATCACGGAGACCTGCGCGTCGGTGCCGCGGGCGATCATCGACAGCAGGGACGACTTGCCGACGCCGGAGCCCGCGAACAGGCCGAGGCGCTGGCCGCGGCCGGCGGTCACGAGGGTGTCCAGCACCCGCACGCCGAGGTCCAGCGGCTGGGCGACGCGGGCGCGGGCCAGCGGGTGCGGGGCGTGCCCCGTCACCTCGGCGGCGCCGACGCCCAGCAGCGGGCCCTTGCCGTCGATCGGCCGGCCGAGCCCGTCGAGCACCCGGCCGAGCAGGCCCGGGCCCACCGGCGCGGTGAGCGCGGTGCCCCGCGGGCGCACCGGCATCCCGGCGCGCAGGCCGTGGGTCGGGCCGAGCGGCATCGCCTGCGCGGAGCCGCGGCCGGTCGCGACGACCTCGGCGGGCACCTCGGTGCCGTCGCCCGGGTCGATGGCCACGAGCTCGCCCACGGCCGCACCGGTGCCCGCGACCTCGACCGTCAGACCGACGACGCCGCGCACGGTGCCGACGCGCTCGGGCCGGGCGGCGCCGAGCGCCGCGCCCCACGCGGGGGCGCGCAGCAACGCGGCGGCGGGCTCGGCGAGCGGCGGGAGGGCGGACGCCGGACCCGCGGCG
>NZ_JAGXJG010000111.1:0-2745 GCF_019091725.1 Cellulomonas sp. GbtcB1
GGCGTCGCCGCCCGCTGCCCCGCGCGTCCCGGGCGCTCCGACGCCCTCCGCGCCCGCGCAGCGTCCGGGGGCCGCGCCCGGCGGGCCCGGTGCGGCCGCCGAGGACGACGCCGCCACCCGCGCCCAGCGCGCGGACGCCTGGCGTCGCATGTGGGGGTTCCCCAGCACCGACGAGGGCGCCGCCACCCCGCAGGACGACGACACCCCGGAGGAGGGCCGATGACCGCACGCACCACGGGGCACCGCCCCGGCACCGCGCGGCTGCGCCGCCGTCTGGCCTGCACGGCGGTCGCCGTCGTCGCGGCCCTGGGTCTGGCGGCCTGCGCCAACCCGGTGCCGGAGCCGACGCCCGACGCCGTGCCGGCGGTCCCGCCGCCGGCACTGACCGTCGCCCAGTCGACCGACGTGCTCGACCAGGTCGGGACGGTCCTCGCGGCCGGGGACGAGGCGCTCGACGCCTCGGGTCTCGGCGCCCGGCTCGTCGGGCCGGCGCTCGCGATCCGCTCGGCGGAGTACGTCCGCGCCACCGCGACCAACGGCGAACGTCCTCCGGTCGTGATCCCGACGACCGCGCAGACGACGATCACCCCCGACACCACCAGCTGGCCGCGGACGCAGATGGTCGTGACCACGCAGCCCGACGACCTGCAGGCGCCGCTGCTGCTCGTCCTGATGCAGGACGGCCCGCGGGACCCGTACCGGCTGTGGAGCTGGGCACGGCTCGGACCGTCGGTGCAGATGCCGCCGACGGCCACGCCCGAGGAGGGCAGCGAGCCGGTAGCCGCCGACGACGGCACGTCGCTGCTGCTGTCGCCGACCGAGGCGATGGCGCAGTACGCGGACGTGCTCACCAACGGCGACGCGTCCGCTGCCGCGGCGACCTTCCCGGCCGACTTCTTCCGCACCGCGATCACCGAGGCGCGGAACCAGACCACTGCGAGCCTGCAGGCGGTCGCGACCGTCGCCGAGACGGTCTCCCCGGAGGCGGGTGCGGTGACCGCGCTGCGCACCGCCGACGGCGGGGCGATCGTGGTCGGTCAGCTGACGACGGTCACCACCGTCACGCTGTCCCAGGGCAGCATCACGCTGAACGACCCGTTCGACGCCGCCCTCGCCGGCAAGGGCAGCGTGTCGAGCAACCTGGTCCGGACCTGGACCGACGTGGTAGCGATGTACGTGCCCCCGGCGGGTGGCGCGCAGCAGGTGACCGTGCTGGCGGCGGAGCACGCCCGCACGGCGGTCACCGGTGAGTGATGACGTGAGAGCACGCGAGAGCAGGAGCACTTCGGCATGAGCCAGAACCCGGCCCACGAGCCGCGCCTCAACGTGCGCGGGGCGGTCGACCTCTCCGGGCTCGGGCGCCCGGCCACCCCCGCGCCCGGCACCCCGGGCGGGCTGCCGACGCCGGGGCCGTACACGGTCGACGTCGACACCGAGGGCTTCCCGGCCCTGGTGCAGTCCTCGACCCAGCACCCGGTCGTCGTCCTGCTGTGGGCGTCGTGGAGCGAGACCAGCATCAACCTCGCCCGCGACCTCGGGGCGCTCGCCGACCAGTACGGCGGGCGACTCCTCCTCGCGCGGATCGACTCCGAGGCGAACCCGCAGGTCGCCGCCGCGTTCCAGACGCAGTCGGTCCCGGCCGTCGTCGCCGTGCTGGCGGGCCAGCCGCTGCCGCTGTTCCAGGGCGCACCGCCGGCCGACCAGGTGCGGGGCGTGCTCGACCAGGTCCTCGAGGCCGCCGCCGCCAACGGCATCACGGGCACGGTCGCGGCCCAGGAGGCGGAGCCGGCGCCGGCCGAGCCCGAGGAGCCGCCGCTCCCGCCGCTGCACCAGGAGGCGTACGACGCGATCGAGCGCGACGACCTGCCGGCCGCGGCCGCTGCCTACGAGCAGGCGCTCAAGGAGAACCCCCGCGACGACATGGCGCGCGCGGGTCTGGCGCAGGTCGGGCTGCTGAGCCGGACCCGGGACGTCGACCTCGCCGAGGTGCGCAAGGCGGCCGCCGATGCCCCGTCCGACGTGGACGCGCAGCTGGCGGTGGCGGACGTCGACGTGCTGGGCGGCCAGATCGAGGACGCGTTCGCGCGGCTCGTCGACACCGTCCGCGTCACGTCCGGCCCGGACCGCGAGCGGATCCGGGTGCGGCTCGTCGAGCTGTTCGACGTCGTCGGCGCCGAGGACCCGCGGGTCGCGGCCGCGCGCCGCGCGCTCGCGAGCGCGCTGTACTGACTCCAGGCCGCCGGCCCCTTCCGGGTGGGGGAGCGCGGCGACCGCCGACCGGGCCCGTCCGACCTCCGTGGTCGGGCGGGCCCGCGTCGTCCCGCCGGCGCGCCGCGGCGGACCGGCCGGAGGAACGCCGCAGGTGGGGGCGGGGATCGGGGGTGACCGCCGTCACGGCATCCCGAGTTGACGGTCCCTGCGGCCCGTGCGTAATGTTCTTCTTCGTCGCCCGGCAGGGAGGAACGGACACCGAGGATCAACCCGGTGGCTGGTCCCGCGGACGACCACCCCCCTGGTACGGCCTGAACGGGACGCATGAGCCCAGACATCGCCGCGCCGCGGGACGATCCACGAGGATCGGGACGGTCCACACGGACTTGACCGGCCGGAGCGGATCGGATAAGTTTGAACGGTTGCCTCCGGTCAGGAGCTCGCAAGAGCGAACGAAGGATGCGCGTCTGTTCTTTGAGAACTCAACAGTGTGCCTAGTAGTTGATGCCAAGATGGTTCATCGGCTCGGGTGGC
>NZ_JAGXJG010000112.1:0-2518 GCF_019091725.1 Cellulomonas sp. GbtcB1
ACACTCACAGACCACACACCGCACTCGGCGGACGACCGCCGACCAGCCGACTGTCACCAACGTGACGGCTGAGTACAACTAGACCGGAGCGCGGGCGGGCTGGTCCTCGGCGGCCCGGTTGGCGGGGCTGAGCGCGAGGACGACGCACCCGCCGATCGCGAGGACGAGGCCGGCGGCGACCCCCGGTCCCATCCCGGGCGCGATGGTGTCACCGAGCACCAGGACACCGACCGCGCCGGGGACGACGACCTCGAGCACGGAGAGGATCGCGGCGCTCGGTCCCACGGCGAGCCGCTCGAGCGACCGGAGGTACCAGAGGGCGCCGACGATTCCGCAGACCACGATGCACGCGGTCATCGGCTGCCAGATCATCGCCGCGAGGCCGTCGTGGTGGTGGGACGCGCGTGCCGCGATCGCGGCCCCCGAGAACCCCAGGCCGCCGACCGCGGCGAGCGCCCACCCGGGACCCGACCGGTAGAGCGCGAGGGCCAGCGCCACGAGGACCCCGGTGGCGATCAGCATCGCGCGCTCGAACGACGCGGGTGGCTCGACGGCCGGCTGCTCGCCGGAGCCCAGGCCGATCAGGACGAGCGCACCGATCACCACACCGACGGCGACGACGTCGAGCCGCCGCAGACGCGCCTGGAGGAGGAACCGCGCACCGACGACCACGACGACGAGCATCGATGCCATGACCGACTGGACGACGAACAGCGGGAGGCTGTCGAGCGCGAGGAGCGACAGCAGGAACCCCAGGCCGTCGACGACGAAGGCCCCGACGACCAGCGGTGCCATCACGGCTGCGAGACCGTGGGCGCGGCGCGTGGCGACGGCCTGCATGAGGGTGCTGGCGCCGTAGGCCAGCGCCGACCCGACGGCGCACAGCAACGACACGATCACACGCCGCTCCGATCTGCCGTGCCGGACGACGCCGGAGCACCGCGTGCTGGGTCTCGTCGCGACACACAGACGTCGCTCGATCTCGCTCCGGGGAAACTAGCGCACCGGCGGCACGCCCGCCTCACGCCTTCTGTGGCGTGAGGCGGTGTTTCGGCCATGATGTCCCTGAGCACGCGCCCGGCGGCGCCGTGGTCGCCCAGGCAGAGGGACGACGAGCACGCGCGGACGAGCGCGCTCGGGGAGCGAGGCTCAGATGGTCGATGTCGCCCACGCGGCGGAACCCGCCACCGTCGAGGACGCGACCGGTGAGCGACGTCCCGCCTCCGGCGGCCCCCGACCCGACGACCGCTGGCCGGACCGGTTCGCCGCGCTCACGTTCGTCGCGAGCGCGTTCGTGGTCGTGGTCACCGTCGTCCCGCCGTGGCGCCGCTACTTCTCGCAGGCCGACGACGTCGTCTCCCAGCTCACGCTGCCCGTGATCCCCAACCTCGTGTACGCGGCGCTGCTGGCGACGGTCGGGATCGCGCTGCACCGCCGTATGCGCGCTGCGTGGTGGATCCTGCTGCTCTGGTGGGGGGTGCTGCCGCAGATCGGCCGGATCGGCCGGATCGTGCAGGACCCGTCGGTCGCCGACGTCGTCGGGTTCGTGCTCGTGTCCGTCGTGATCGTCGTGCTGCTGCGTGCCCGACGCCAGTTCGGGGCCCGGGCCGTCCGGGGGAGCTTCCTGCGGGCGCTGGCCGTCTTCCTCCTCGGCGGCGTCCTGACGCTGTTCGTGGGGACGGGCCTCGTGCTGCGGTTCGGGACGGAGCAGGCCGCGGGCTCGGCGGCGGGGTACACGTTCGGCATCATGCTGGGTGACATCGGCGAGGTCGGGGGCGCGTCCGGGGCCAGCGCGCCGCTGTGGGTCGCCGGCGTCGTCAACCTGCTGGCCGCCGCCACCGTCGTCCTGTCGACGGTGCTGCTGTTCCGCTCACCCGCGTTCGCCCGGACCCTCGACGCCGCCGGCGAGGCGCGCGGGCGGACCCTGCTGCGCGACTGGGGCGGCGAGGACTCCCTAGGCTTCTTCGCCACCCGCCGGGACAAGGCCGTGGTGTGGGACACCGGTGACCCGGCCACGGCGCGCGCCGGTGTCTCGTACCGCGTCGTCGGGTCGGTCTGCCTGGCCAGCGGCAGCCCGCTCGGCGACCCGCGGCACTGGGGCGAGGCCATCGAGCAGTGGCGGCGCCTGGCGCGCACGAACGGCTGGTAGCTCGCCGTCATGGGGGCGAACACCGCCGGAGCGCTCGCCTACGGCGAAGCCGGGCTCACCGCCTGGGAGATCGGCGACGGGGCGATCCTCGACATGCGCGCGTTCACCCTCACCGGCCCCGGCATGAAGGCCGTGCGGCAGTCCGTCACCCGGTTGCAGCGCCGGGGGTACACGACGCGCGTCACCCGGCACGAGGCGCTCGAGGCCGAGCAGTTCGCGGTCCTGGACGCGGCGGCGGCGCGGTGGCGGGGCGACGGCGGCGACGTGCGGGGCTTTTCGGTGGCGGTCGGGCGCCTGGGGGACCGCCTGGACGGCGACTGCGTGCTCGTCGGGGGGTTCGACGAGGAAGGCGGGCTGCGGGGGTTCCTC
>NZ_JAGXJG010000113.1:0-1805 GCF_019091725.1 Cellulomonas sp. GbtcB1
AGGAGGCCGGGCGGGCCGAGCGCGCGGAGCAGGACCGGCTCGCCGCAGAGCGGGCCGAGGCCGAGCGCGTCGCGGCGGAGGCGGCCGGCGCGCAGGCGGACGGCCCCGACGTGTCCGGGGAGGACGACGCGGTGGCGCGTGCCGGCGCGGTGCCCGCGTCGGCGCCGCTGACGGTCGCGACCCCGGTCGTCGCGGCGGCCGGCTCCGGCGACGCCGCCGCGCGCGACACCGCCGCGCCCGTCGGCGCGCCCGTCGGCGCGCTGGCGGACCTCGGCCGGGTGCACCTGGTCGGCGTCGGCGGTGCCGGCATGTCGGCGGTCGCCGGCCTGCTGGCCGCGCGCGGCCTGACCGTGTCGGGCTCCGACGCGAAGGAGGGCCCGGCGCTGGACGGCCTGCGCGCCGCGGGCGTCACCGTGCACGTCGGACACGACGCCGCCCACGTCGAGGACGTCGACTCGGTCGTCCTGTCGAGCGCGATCCGCGAGTCCAACCCGGAGCTGGCGCGGGCGCGCGAGCGCGGCCTGCCGGTGCTGCACCGCTCCGAGGCGCTGGCCGCGCTCATGGCCGGTCGCATCGGCATCGCGGTCGCCGGCGCGCACGGCAAGACGACGACGTCGGCGATGGTGGCCACGGCGCTGACCGCGGCGGGGCGCGCGGACGAGGTGCTCGACCCGTCGTACGCGATCGGCGGGACCGTGCTGACCCCTGAGGGCGCGACCCCGGGCTACCGGACCGGCGCCGGCGAGGCGTTCGTGGCCGAGGCCGACGAGTCCGACGGCTCGTTCCTGGCGTACGCCCCCGCGGTCGCGATCGTCACCAACGTCGAGCCCGACCACCTGGATCACTACGGCACCACGGAGGCGTTCGAGGCCGCGTTCGCGGCGTTCGCCGACCGGGTGCTGGACGGCGGCGCGCTGGTCGCGTGCCTCGACGACCCGGGCGCGGCGCGCCTGGTGGCCGAGGTCGGCGAGCGGCTGACCCGCCGCGGCGTCCGCGTGCTCACCTACGGCACGGACGCCTCGATCGGCGAGCTCGGGCCGGACCTCGTCGTCGGTCCGGTCGTCGCCGCGGGCGGCACCTGGCGCACGACGCTGACCTCCCGGACCGCCGAGGTGCCCGGCGCCGAGCTCGCGCTCGCCGTCCCCGGCGAGCACAACGCCGCCGACGCCGCCGCCGCCTACCTCGCGGCCTGGGCCGTCGGCGCCGACCCCGTCGCCGTCGCCGCCGGGCTGGGGGAGTTCCGCGGCACGGGCCGCCGGTTCGAGGACCGGGGCACCGCCGCGGGCGTGCGGGTCGTCGACGACTACGCCCACCACCCGACCGAGGTCGCGGCGCTGCTGCGGACCGCGCGGGGCGTCGCCGGCGACGGCGCGGTGCACGTGCTGTTCCAGCCGCACCTGTACTCCCGCACCCGGACGTTCGCGACGGAGTTCGGCGCGGCGCTCGACCTCGCGGACACCGTCGTCGTGACCGACGTCTACGCGGCGCGCGAGGACCCGGACCCCGAGGTCTCGGGCGACACGATCGTGCAGCGGGTGCCCACGCCCGGGCGTGCGCGGTTCGTCGCGGACCGGCACGAGGCGGCACGGGCCGTGGCCGCCGCGGCTGCGCCCGGCGACCTGGTGCTGACCGTGGGCGCCGGCGACGTGACCGAGCTCGGCGCGGTCGTGCTGGCGGCGTTGGCGGGCGCGGGCGCCGGCGAGGCCGGGGGCGCCCCGGCCGCCGCCGACGCCGAGGCCGGACCGGTCGGCGACGGCACCCCTGGCACCGCCACGGAGGCGGGGCAGGCGTGACGCCCCCGCAGC
>NZ_JAGXJG010000114.1:0-1732 GCF_019091725.1 Cellulomonas sp. GbtcB1
TACGATCCGACTTGGTGGCGCGCGGAGCTGGCCGCCGGCGACGGCGTCACCGTCGTCGCGCTCGGGGTCCGCCCGGGCCGCGCGCGCGAGGACGCCGCGGCCGAGCTGCTGGCCGCGCTGGCGCCCGACCAGGCGTGGGGCGTCGTGGACGCCCGCAGCAAGACCCGGGACTGCGCGCGGTGGATCGCGGGCGTCGGCGCGCGCCGGCCGCTCGACGCGCTCGCCGTCGGCGGGCTGTTCGACACCAGCGAGCCCGGCACCGTCCTGGGCCTCGGCGTCCCGGTCGCGTGGATCGACGGCGTCCCGGCCTCGCGGGTCGCCTGGGCCGCGGCCCTGGGCGAGCACCTCCCCGAGGGCACCGTCTGGGGCTGACCCCGTCGGTCCCGGCCCGGCCCGCGCGGTCCTGGCCCGTCCGGGCCCCGGCGGCCCGCGCGGGGGGCGGGGCCTGGGGTGGGCGGCCGAATGGATCCGTTCGTACCGACACGCCCCGGCGTGCCGGGTCGAAAGGATCCATTCGCCCGGAGGGCGGTGGGGCGGCCCGGGGCAGGGCGCCGCGTCGGTGCGCCGAGTGGATCCGTTCGTACCGACGCGCCCCGGTGTGTCCGGTCGGGTGGATCCACCCGGGCGGAGGGGCCGCGCGCGTGGGCGGTGCACCGGCCGCTTGCGTGCGGAAGGTAGGGTCGGCGCCATGCTGGTGCTGAGCAGACGGGTCGGCGAGCGCCTCGTGATCGGGGACGACATCGTCGTGACCGTGATCGAGGTGCGCAGCGACGGCGTCCGCCTCGGCATCGACGCCCCGCGCTCCGTCGCCGTGCACCGCGCCGAGGTGCTGGAGGCCGTCACCGCGGCCAACCTCGCCGCCACCGACGCGGCGACCGACGCCGGCGACGACGCGGTCGAGTCCCTGCGCGGCCTCGTCGCGGGCCAGCCCGCCCCGGCCGCGGCGCCGGAGCCCTCGGACGAGGACCGCCCCGGCCGCTGACGCGCCCGACCGCCCGTCCGCCCCGCGCCCCGAGAGGTCGACCGGTCGCGAGTGAGTGGAGCGTTCTGCCCGACACGCCGGCGCGTGTCGGGCAGAACGCTCCACCCCGCCCCGGCTGCACCGGCCGAGGCAGCCACCCGTCCGGGTGACGGCCGTGCCTTCACCCGGCGCGCGGGCCCCGTCGCCCGCAGAAAGCCTCACGCCACCCCCCGAGCCGCCGATCCTCACCTCAGACGGGTCCGCACCCGGTAGGAGGCAGCAGTGGAGGACATGGACGAGATCGTCCGCGAGTTCCTCGTGGAGAGCCACGAGAACCTCGACCAGCTCGACCAGGACCTGGTGGCCCTGGAGAGCGAACCGGGGTCGCGCTCGCTCATCGCGAGCGTGTTCCGGACGATCCACACGATCAAGGGGACCAGTGGGTTCCTCGCGTTCTCGCGCCTGGAGCGCGTGGCCCACGCGGGGGAGAACCTACTCGTCGAGCTGCGCGACGGCCGCCGGTCGATGGACCAGGCGACCACCGACGTGCTGCTGCGGCTGGTGGACACGATCCGCGAGATCCTGCGGGCGATCGAGGTCGAGGGCGGCGAGGGCGGCGTCGAGATCGACGCGGTCATCGCGGCGATCGAGGCGATCCAGGCGATCGAGCCCGGTGCCGAGCCGGCCGCCGAGGCCGCCGCACCGGCAGCCGCGGCCCCCGCGCCCGCCGCCCCGGAGCCCGCGGCCGAGCCCGAGCCCGCGCCGGCCGCC
>NZ_JAGXJG010000115.1:0-1688 GCF_019091725.1 Cellulomonas sp. GbtcB1
CGGCCGCCGCCGCGGTCCGGGCGCCGGCGGGGGCGGGCTCAGGGTCCAGCAGGGCGTCGCGGACGATCCGGCGGGGGTCGTAGCGCCGCGGGTCGAGCGCGGCCCAGTCGATGTCCTTGACCTCGTCGCCGAGCTCGCTGTCCACGCGCTCGCGGGCGTCCGCGAGGAAGTGCCGGGCCTGCTTGGTCAGCCGCGCCAGCTGCTCGGCGTACTTCGGCAGCCGCGTCGGGCCGATCACGATGACGGCCACGACCAGGATCACGAGGAGCTCGCCGCCGTTGATCCCGAACACGTCGCCCAGGCTACCGTCCGGCGGGCGCGCCACCTAGCGGTGCCCGGCCACCCGTCCGGGTCAGCCCTGCGCGGACTCGTCGAGCACGACGCGCACGTCCCGCTCCGCGCCGTCGGCGGCCCGCACCCGCAGGGACACGGCGTCGCCGGGCGTGCGGGCGCGGATCGCCACCACCAGCTCGTCGGACGCCGTGACCGGCCGCCCGTCGATCGCGAGGATGACGTCGCCGGCGCGGATGCCCGCGCGGTCCGCCGGGCCGCCCGGGGTCACCGGCTGCTGCGCGCCCTGCGGTTCGGTCGCGACCTGGACGCCCTCGCCGGTGTAGGACCCGTCGAGCAGCACGCCGATCACGGGGTAGGTGGCGACGCCGGTCTCGATCAGCTGCTCGGCGGTGCGCCGCGCCTGGTTCGACGGGATGGCGAACCCGAGCCCGATGCTGCCGCCGCTCGTCGCGGAGGTGCCCGGCGGCTGGGCGATCGCCGAGTTGATCCCGACGACCTCCCCCGCCGCGTTCACCAGCGGTCCGCCGGAGTTGCCGGGGTTGATCGCGGCGTCGGTCTGGATCGCGTTGATGAACGCGGTCTCCTCCGTGCCGTCGCCGGCGGCCACGGGGCGGTTGAGGGCGCTGACGATGCCGGTGGTCACGGTGCCCGCGAGGCCGAGGGGGGCGCCGATCGCGACCACGGGGTCGCCGACCTGCACCGCGTCGGAGTCGCCGAGCACCAGCGGGGTCAGGCCCTCGGCCTCGACCTTGACGACCGCGAGGTCGTAGTCGGCCGTGCTGCCGACGATCGTGCCCGGCAGCTGCGAGCCGTCGGCGAGCAGCACCACGATCGACGACCCGGCGCCGGACGCGCCCGCCACGACGTGGTGGTTCGTCAGGATGTAGCCGTCCTGGCGCAGCACCAGCCCGGACCCGGTCGAACCGCCCGACGCGGACGACACCTCGATCGAGACGACCGACGGCAGCACCGTCGCGGCGATGCCGGCGACGCTGTCCGGGGCACGGTCGGCCGCGCCCGTGCCGACAGCGGCGGGCAGGCCGGCGTCGGCCAGGTGCGCGTCGTCGCGCTCGATGCGGGCGCCGACGACCCCGCCGAGCAGCCCGGCGCCGAACGCGGCGACCACGAGGCCGGCCACGACGCCGAGCGGGACGCGCCGGCGCCGCCGACCGCGGCGGGGCGCCGGGACGCCGAGCTCGGGCATCGGGGGCGGCAGGACGCCCGGGGGCAGCACGGCGGGTGCCGGGGCCGCCGCCGGGTCGGCCGGCAGCGGGGACGGCGGGACGGGTGCGGAGGCGCCGGGTCCCGCGGGGCCGCCCGGGCCCGCGGGTGCGCCCCACGGCGACGGCGCGCCCCACGCGGAGGGAGCGGCGGGCGCGGGGGACAAGTCGGAG
>NZ_JAGXJG010000116.1:0-1685 GCF_019091725.1 Cellulomonas sp. GbtcB1
CATGCCGCCCTGGTCGCCGCGGTGTACGACGCGGTGCGCGACCGGCCGAACCCCCTGGGGCTGACGCTCGGCAACGAGGCCAACCAGTTCCAGCCGCCGAACCCCGCGGCCATGCCGGCGTCGACCGACCAGGTGGCGCACTGGCTGACCTCGCTGCTCGGGGCCCCGCGGGACCGCGACCCCCGGCACGTGATCACGCACAGCGAGAACGGCCACCTCTGGTACCGGGACGAGCACCCGTTCGTGCCGGTGCACGCCTCCCGGCTCGGCGACATGACCACCGTGCACTCGTGGATCTTCAACGGCACCGCGACCCGCTACGGGGCGCTGTCGCCGCAGTCGGTGCGGCACGCCGAGTGGATGGTCGAGCTGTCGAAGGCGTTCGCGACCGACCCGGCGCGCCAGGTCTGGCTGCAGGAGGTCGGCGCCCCGTCGATGAACCTGGCCGAGGCCGAGATGCCGGAGTTCGCCTCCCGGACGATCGCGGCGGCCCTGACCGCGCCCGACCTGTACGCGGTGACCTGGTGGTGCTCGCACGACGTCTCGCGGGACCTCGCCGACTACAAGGACCTCGAGTACTCGCTCGGTCTGCTCGGCACGGACAACCGCGTGAAGCCGCTCGGCCGGCGGTTCGCCGAGGTGGTCGCCGAGGCCCGCCGGGGGGCGCTGCCGCTCGCCGAGCCCCGGACGGTGGGCGTGGTCGTCGACGTCGACGAGGACGACCGGCCGGTGTCGCGCGTCGCGCTCGCGCCGGGCGGGGCCGTGTTCGGGCGCTGGCACGAGCTGCGCGAGCGGGGTGCGGCCGTCACGGTCGTGACCAGCGCGGCCGCCGCCGACCCGGCCGCGCTCGCCGCGCGCGGGGTGACCGAGCTGGTGCGGGTCGAGCACGCGCCCGCCGAGCCGGCCCGGGCGCGCTGAGCCGTGGAGGCGCACAAGGCGGTCCCGCTCGGCGCCACGGCCGAGGACGTCGCGGCCTGGCCGGAGAGCCGGCCGCCGCTGACCGCGCTGCCGACACCGCTGGTCACGCTGAGCGACGCCGCGGTGGCGCACAACGTCGCCACGATGGCGGCCTGGTGCGCCGCGGCGGGCGTCGACCTCGCGCCGCACGGCAAGACCACGATGAGCCGGCCGCTCTGGGAGCGGCAGCTCGCCGCGGGGGCCTGGGGCATCACCGTGGCGACGCCGTGGCAGGCGTCGGTCGCGCTCGGCTGGGGCGTGCCGCGGGTGCAGCTCGCGAACGCGCTGGTGCAGCCGGCGGCGCTGCGGGCGCTCGCGGCCGACGCGGGGCGGCTGACCGTGTGGACGGACTCGGTGCGCGGGGTCGCGATCATGCACGAGGCGCTGACGGCGGCCGGGGCCGGGGCACCGCTCGGGGTGCTCGTCGAGCTCGGGGCGGCCGGCGGCCGGACCGGCGCGCGGACCCGTGCCGAGGCGCTGGCGGTGGCCGAGGCTGTCGCCGCGTCGCCCGTGCTGCGCCTCGCCGGGGTCGCGGGCTACGAGGGCGCGCTCGCGCACGACGCGCCGGACGCGGCCCCCGCGACCGTGCGCGGCTACCTGGCCGACCTCGGCGCGCTGCACGACGCGGCCGGCGCTGCGGGGCTGTACCCGGACGACGGCGGCGAGCTGCTGGACACCGCGGGGGGCAGCGCGTACTTCGACCTGGTCGCGGAGGTGCTCGCGCCCCG
>NZ_JAGXJG010000117.1:0-1351 GCF_019091725.1 Cellulomonas sp. GbtcB1
ATGTTGTGCCCGATGTACAGCGGCGTGCCGGTCTCGGCGGCGGTCGTGAGCACCGCGTCGGCGTCCTCGAGCGTGATCGCGAGGGGCTTCTCGACGTACGACGGGATGCCGGCGCGCAGGAGCTGGACCGCGATCTCGGCGTGCGTGTCGTCGGGCGAGGTCACGATCGCGACGTCGAACCCGCCGGCCGCGATCAGCGACGCGGTGTCGTCGTGGACGGCGATGTCGCCGAACGAGGCGCGGGCGCGGGCGCGGCCGTCCGCGTGGATGTCGGCAGCGGCGACGACGGCGGAGCCGGGGCGGACGGTGGCGACGTGGTGCGCGATCGAGGACCGGGCGCCCACGCCGATGACGGCGACCCGCAGGCCGCTCGATCCGCTCGTGATGCTCGGTTCTGATCGAATCACCTGTGTTTCGCTCATGATGTGAGTGTAGACCGAACCTTGCGGCGGAGGGAACACCCGCACGCGGGCCGCTCTCCTACCGCGCCCCGGGCGCACGAAGAAGAGGACGGCGCCGCCCGGTCGGGGCGGCGCCGTCCTCTCCGTCGGGACGCGCGGGGGCTACGGCAGCACGAGGTCGACCTCGCCACCGAGCGCGCGCGGGAGGTGGGCGCGATGCGCCTCGGTCAGCTCGTCGCACAGCGCCCAGATCTGCTCCGGCGTGAGCGTCGCCGCGGCGTTGCCGTCCACCAGCACCGCCTGCCGCACCGCCCGCGGGTCGCCGGTCAGCGCCGCCTGCACGGTGAGCTCGGCGACCGACAGCATCGTCCGGTTGAGCGCCGCGCCCGCCGTCGGGATCGACCCCACCGCGACCGGGCGGACCCCGTCACCGTCGACCACGGCCGGCACCTCCACGACCGCCCCCTGCGGGAGGTTGTCGATGTACCCCGCGTTCGGCACGTTGACGTGGATCTTCCGCGCCGTGCCGGTCAGCAGCGAGTGGATGATCTGCGGCGCGTACTCCGCGGCGCCCTCGTCGGGCAGGTCGAGCGGCTCGCCGGCGGCCAGCTGCCGCCGCACCTGCTCCACCTCGGCCAGGTTCTTCTCCGAGATGTCGAGGTAGACGAGCGGCTCCAGCCGGTACTGCGCGACCTGCTCGTCCGACCGCAGGAACCAGGGCAGGTACTCCGAGGAGTGCTCCGACGTCTCGGTCGGGTAGTACCCGATCCGGCGGTACATCTCGACGCGCACCCGGCGCAGCAGCTCCGGGTCCTCCGCGAGCTTCGCCTCCAGCAGCGGGTACAGGCTCTCGCCGCCGCGCGACCACTCGGTGAGCCACGCCTGCCGGGTGCAGGGCTTCCGCTCGGCGCTCGTCGTGCCGAGCACCTACGGGCACGTGACCGTGCACC
>NZ_JAGXJG010000118.1:0-1254 GCF_019091725.1 Cellulomonas sp. GbtcB1
CTGGTCGACACTCTCTATGCCGCCCCGCTGCTGTCGCAGATGCCGGCCGTGGCGAACGACGCGACCGTGTTCCTGGACGGCTCGGGCCCGCTGGGCACGGCCGCCAACCCCACCCCGCTGACGATCTCGTGGGTGCTGGACGAATACGTGACGATGCTCGCGGACGCCGCGGGCACCTCCGCCGAGTGACCGCCCGCGCGTGACCCTCGCCCCACCCGCACCCGCCCTGGGCGTCGCCGTCGTGCGACGCCCAGGGCGGGTGCGCCTGCTCTGGCTGCTCGCCGTCGTCGCGGTCCTCGTCCTGCTCGTGGCCGCGTCGCTCGCGATCGGCTCCCGGGAGATCTCCTGGGCGGACCTGACCGCCGCGCTCGGCGGGTCGACCGACAACGTCAGCCAGGCCGCCGTGGCCAAGCGGATCCCGCGCACCGTGCTGGCGCTGCTGGTCGGTGCCGCGCTCGGACTGTCGGGGGCGGTCATGCAGGGCGTCACGCGCAACCCGCTCGCCGACCCCGGCATCCTCGGGGTGACGATGGGCGCCTCGCTGGCCGTCGCGGTCGGCGTCGCCTGGTTCGGCATCTGGACGCAGACCGCGTTCATCTGGACCGCGATCGTCGGCGCCGGGATCACCGCGGTGTTCGTGTACGCGGTGGGCTCCCTGGGCAGCGGCGGGGCGACCCCGCCCAAGCTGGCGCTCGCCGGGTCGGCGACGTCGGCGGCGTTCGTGTCGTTCATCAGCGCGGTGGTGCTGCCGCGGGGCGACATCGCCGAGAGCGTGCGGTCCTGGCAGATCGGCGGCGTCGGGGGCGCGGGCTTCAGCAGCATCGGCGCGGTCCTGCCGTTCCTCGGGGCCGGCGCGGTGATCTGCCTGCTCGCCGCGCGCGGGCTGAACTCCCTCGCGCTGGGCGACGAGCTGGCCGCGGGCCTCGGCGAGCGGGTCGCGGTCGCCCGCGGGCTCGCGTCGCTGGGCGCCGTGCTCCTGGCGGGCGGGGCGACCGCGGTCGCCGGGCCCATCGCGTTCGTCGGGCTGGTCGTGCCGCACCTGTGCCGGCTGCTGGTCGGGGTCGCCCACCGGTGGCTGCGGCCGTTCCCGGCGCTGGCCGGAGCGGGGCTCGTGACGGCGTCCGACGTCGTCGGGCGGATCATCGCGCGGCCCGAGGAGCTGGACGTCGGCATCATCACCGCCCTCGTCGGGGCGCCGTTCTTCATCTGGGTGGTCCGCCGGCAGAAGGGGCGGGAGCTGTGACCGCCCTCGCC
>NZ_JAGXJG010000119.1:0-1248 GCF_019091725.1 Cellulomonas sp. GbtcB1
GTCGCGGTGTTGGTGCGGCCGGTGACCGCCGGTCCGCTGCTGGCCCCCGGCATGCCGCTGCTCCCCGCGCTGCTGGGGGTTGGCACGGCCCGCGCGGGCATCCTCCTCGCGCCGGCGGCCGCCACCATCAGCAGCACGACGCCGACCCTCGCGCTGATGATCGGCCTGGCGGTCGGGGTCGGCTACGCGCTGTTCGTCCTGTCCCGGCACCGGCACCAGCTCGCGCGGGGGATGGCGGTCGAGGAGTCGGCCGCGCGGGCGGTCGCCACAGCGGGGACTGCCGTGGTGTTCGCGGGGACGACGGTGGTCATCGCGCTGTGCGGGCTGTCCGTGGTCGGCATCCCGTTCCTGTCGGTCATGGGCGTGGCCGCCGCGGCCGCCGTCGCGATCGCGGTCCTCGTCGCGCTCACGGTGCTGCCGGCGCTGATGGCGCTCGCGGGGGAGCGGCTGCGCCCTCGGCCGGGGTCCCGGGCGGCGCGCCGCGAGCTCGCCGACCCCGAGACCGGCGGCACCGGCGGCGCGCGCTGGGTGCGGCTGGTGACCCGGGTGCCGCTGCTGACCGTGCTGCTGGTGGTCCTCGGCGTCGGGGTGCTGGCGGTCCCCGCGCCCGACCTGCGGCTGACGCTGCCGGACAACGGCAGCGCGCCCGAGGGCTCGCCGCAGCGGGAGACCTACGACCTCGTGGCGGAGGGCTTCGGCCCCGGCTGGAACGCGCCGCTGCTGGTGACGGCCGACATCATCGCGAGCACCGACCCGCGCGGGGCCGTCGACGGCCTGGCGGGCGACCTGGCGGCGCTCGACGGCGTGGTGGCGGTGCCGGTCGCGACGCCGAACGAGTCGGCCGACACCGCGCTGTTCCAGGTCATCCCCTCCGGCGGCCAGGCCGCGGAGAGCACGCAGGACCTGGTCGCGGAGATCCGCGCCGACGCGGACGACCTGGTCGCGCCCTACCCGGGGGTGCACGACCTGCTGGTCACCGGGCAGACCGCCGTGAGCGTCGACGTGTCGGCGCGGCTCGGCGACGCGCTGCTGCCGTTCGGCGTCGTGGTCGTCGGGCTGTCGCTGGTGCTGCTGCTGATCGTGTTCCGGTCGGTCGCGGTGCCGACCAAGGCGACGCTCGGCTACCTGCTGTCGGTGCTGGCGTCGTTCGGGGTGACCGCCGCGGTGTTCGAGCGGGGCTGGGGCGCCGACCTGCTGAACGTCGGCCTGGTCGGGCCGGTCATCAGCTTCATGCCGATCATCGTGATG
>NZ_JAGXJG010000012.1:0-79698 GCF_019091725.1 Cellulomonas sp. GbtcB1
CTCGCCGCCCTGCGAGCCGAGCTCGACGCCCGTGGCATCGACACCCCGCTCGCGTGGGGCAACCGCAACTGGGAGCCCCCGCCGGGGCGTCAGCGGTCGCCTCTCCCTCGGCGGTGCCCGGGGCGCCGGACCCGGCACCGCCGACGCCGCGGCCCGCGCGGGCGCCGTCGCGCTCGGGCGGCGCCACCGGCTCGGGCAGGAGCCCGGGCGCGCCCTCGCGCGCCAGCCGGGCGGCGTCGGCCGGGGGCACGCCGTCGAGCGTGAGCGACCGCATGGACATGAGGCGCGCCAGGTCGGCCGTGCTGTACCGGCGGTGCGCGCCCGCCGTGTGCTCGGACGGGCCGAGCCCGTAGCGGCGGTCCCAGGTGCGGAGCGTGGCGGGTGCGACCCCGAGGCGCGAGGCGACGGCGGCGACCGTGAGGATCGGCCCGTCGAGGTCGGCCGCCTCGGTCGTGCCGTCGTCGGGGCCCCGCCCGGCGTCGCCGGTCGGCTCCTCGTCCTCGCTGTGCTGCATCTCGTCCGTCTCGTCCCCGCCGCCCGTCCCGCGGCCCGTCCTCGATTGTGCCGGGGATCTGGCGCGGTTTCCAGCGGCGGCGGGCCGGACCGCGCCAGCACGCGGGACCGCGCCGGACGAACCGCGCCACGAATCGCGCCAGCGCTGGTCGGCGCCCTGAAGCGATTCGCTACGAACCGATTCGCGACACGGTCTTGAACAACTGCTGGCGCGGTTGTACTGTCCTCATCAGTGCAGTTCAGCCGACGCACCAGGGACCTCGGTCCCAGGGAACGGTCGTCGGTCGGACCGCCCCCCGCACGTCATCAGAACGGCGCCACCGCGCCGAGTGGATGGAGGACCCCCATGGCCGAGATCTCCCGCCTCCCGGGACCCGTGATGGAGCTCTGGGAGTGGCAGTACGAGGGTGCCTGCCGCGACGCCGACCAGGACCTGTTCTTCCACCCCGAGGGCGAGCGGGGCGCCGCGCGCCGCCGCCGCGCCGAGGCGGCCAAGGCGATCTGCGCGACCTGCCCGGTCATCAACGAGTGCCGTGAGCAGTCGCTCGCGGTCCGCGAGCCGTACGGCGTCTGGGGCGGCCTGTCCGAGGACGAGCGCACCGCCGTCCTCGCCGAGCGCGCCGGCCGGACGACCCACCAGGCGATCTGAGCCGCGCGGCGTCCGAGCCGCCCGGCGGCCCGCACGCCGCCACCTGAGCGTGGCGACCGAGCGCGGTGCGACACCGCGCGGTCGCCGTCCACGAGCGACGGGGCCCCTCCGCATGCGGAGGGGCCCCGTCGTGCTGTCCGGCCGCCGAGCGCGCCCCCGGACGCGACGAGGGCCCCCTCCGTCTACGGAGAGGGCCCTCGTCGGGCGTCCGCCGGCCGCAGGGGCCGGCGGGGGCGTCACTTGGTGACGACCGCCAGGATGTCGCGCGCGGAGAGGATGAGGTACTCCTCGCCGTCGTACTTGACCTCGGTGCCGCCGTACTTGCTGTAGATGACCTTGTCACCGACCGCCACGTCGAGCGGGACGCGGTTGCCGTTGTCGTCGATGCGACCCGGACCCACGGCCAGGACCTCGCCCTCCTGGGGCTTCTCCTTGGCGCTGTCCGGGATGACGAGACCGGAGGCGGTCGTCTGCTCCGCCTCGAGCGTCTTGACGACGATCCGGTCCTCGAGCGGCTTGATGGAGACCGACACAGCGGACCTCCCCTTCGCGTGTGAGTGCTGCCTGATGTCCGTTGTCGCCCCGTCGGTCCTGCCGTCGTCGCGGGTGCCGGCCGAACTGCGGTGCGCTGGCACTCCCACGAGGAGAGTGCCGATCAGCACTCTAGGAACCCGTTAGCACTCGGTCAAGGCGAGTGCCAACGTCCGGGGGTCGCGCGTCACATCCGTCCGCCCCGGCCGCGGCGCCCGTCGTCGGCCCGCGCCGCCGTGCGAGGATCGCGGGATGGACGCGTCCGGCCTCGCCAAGCTGCTCAGCCCCGAGGGCTGGGCCCTGCTGTCCGCCCTCCCCCCGTACGACGAGCGGCACGCGATGGCCCTGTCCGAGCGGCTGCGCAAGGACGGCTTCGACGCCGACCTGGTCGCCGCCGCCCTGACCCAGTCGCGGCTGCGCGCGAAGGCGCACGACAAGCTCGGCGAGTTCGCGGACGGCATGCTCTTCACCCCCGCGGGCCTCGAGCAGGCGACCCGGCTGGTGGTCGCCGCCCGGCACGCCCGCCGGTACGCGGCCGCGGGCGTCACCCGCGTCGCCGACCTGACCTCGGGCCTGGGTGCCGACGCGATGGCGTTCGCGGGGGTCGGGCTGCGGGTGCTCGCGGTCGACGCCGACGAGACCACCGCCGCCCTGGCGACGATCAACCTGCGCGCGTTCCCCGAGGCCGAGGTGCGGCACGGCGACGGCCTGGCGGTCGACCTCGCCGCCGAGGGCGTGGACGGCGTGTACGCCGACCCCGCGCGCCGGACGTCCGGCGGGAGCCGGGTGTTCGACCCCGCGGCGTACGCCCCGCCGCTGGACGACGTCCTCGCCCTCCGCGAGCGCGTGCCCGCCCTGGGCCTCAAGCTCGGCCCGGGCGTGCCGCACAGCGCCCTGCCGGACGACGCCGAGGCGCAGTGGGTGTCGGTCGACGGCGACGTCGTCGAGCTCGGCCTGTGGTTCGGCCCGCTCGCCCCCGAGGGCCCCGGCCGGTCGGCGCTGCTGCTCGGGGCCGGCGGCGGGTCCGCCGTGCTGCGCGCCGCCGGCGAGCGCTCCCGCGCCGAGGTCGGGCCCGTCGGCGCCTACCTCTACGAGCCCGACGGCGCCGTGATCCGCGCCGGGCTGGTCGCCGAGGTCGCCGCCGAGGTGCAGGGACGGCTCGTGGACAGCACGATCGCCTACGTGACCTCCGACGCGCTGCACGCGACCCCGTTCGCCACGGCCTACCGCGTGCTCGACACCCTGCCGTTCGGCCTCAAGCGGCTGCGGGCCTACCTGCGCGAGCGGGGCGTCGGGTCCCTGACGATCAAGAAGCGCGGGACGGCCGTCGTCCCGGAGCAGCTGCGCCGCCAGCTCGACCTCCGCGGGACCGCCGCCGCGACGATCGTGCTCACCCGCGTCGCCGGCCAGCAGCAGGTGCTGCTCGTCGAGCCCGTCGGCGCCGCCGCGTGACCACCCCGGCCCGGCTGCCGTTCGCGCGGTCCGAGCGGTCGACCGTCGGCATCGAGTGGGAGCTCGCGCTCGTCGACGCCGACTCCGGCGACCTGCGCCAGGTCGCGAGCACCGTCCTCGACGCGGTCCGCCCCGCCGGCGCCGCCGAGCACCCCGCGATCAAGCAGGAGCTGCTGCTCAACACCGTCGAGGTCGTGTCCGGCGTCTGCCGCACCGTCGGCGAGGCGGGCGCGGACCTGCAGCGCGCGGTCGACGAGGTCCGCACGGTCACCGACCCGCTGCGCGTCGAGCTGATGAGCGCCGGCACCCACCCGTTCGCGCGCTGGGCCCAGCAGAAGGTCACCGACAAGCAGCGGTACGCCACCCTGATCGACCGGACGCAGTGGTGGGGCCGGCAGATGCTGATCTACGGCGTGCACGTGCACGTCGGCATCGAGGACCGGGACAAGGTGCTGCCGATCTCCCGCGCCCTGCTGACCACGTTCGCGCACCTGCAGTCGCTGTCCGCGTCCAGCCCGTTCTGGGGCGGCAAGGACACCGGGTACGCGTCGAACCGCGCGCTCATGTTCCAGCAGCTGCCGACCGCCGGGCTGCCCTTCCAGTTCGAGCGCTGGGACCAGCTCGAGGCCTACGTCGGGGACATGCTGCACACCGGCGTGATCGACGCGTTCGACGAGGTGCGCTGGGACGTCCGGCCGTCGCCCCGGTTCGGCACGATCGAGGCCCGGATCTGCGACGGCTCCCCCAGCCTGCTGGAGGTCACCGCCCTCGCCGCGCTCACGCACTGCCTCGTCGAGCACTTCTCGACCCTGCTCGACCGCGGCGAGGAGCTGCCCACGATCCCGCCGTGGTTCGCGCAGGAGAACAAGTGGCGCTCCGCGCGCTACGGCATGGACGCGATCATCATCACGAACGCGGCGGGCGACGAGGAGCTCGTGACCGACGCGGTCGCGCGGCTGCTGGTCGACCTGGAGCCGGTCGCCGAGCGGCTGGGCTGCGCGGCCGAGCTCGACGCCGTGCGGGTCGTCCTGCGCAAGGGCGCGTCCTACCAGCGGCAGCGGGCGGTGGCCCGGCGGAACGCGGGCGAGCTCGACGCGGTGGTGGCGTCGCTCGTCGCGGAGATGCGGGCGGGCCGGCCGCTCTGACCGGCGCCGCGCGCGGGCCGCGCGGGGTCAGACCGTGACGGTCTCCAGCGGCATCGTCGAGTCGACGCCGATCGCGAAGTCCGACGCCGGCAGCCCGCGGCGCACGACCGCGGCGCCCAGCGCGGCGATCATCGCGCCGTTGTCCGTGCAGTACTTGATCGGCGGGATGCGCAGGTCGATCCCCGCCGCGGCGCACCGCTCGGCGGCCATGTCGCGCAGCTGCGAGTTCGCGGAGAACCCGCCGCCGACCACCAGCGTGTCCACACCGTGCTTCCGGCAGGCCGCGATCGTCTTGGCGGTGAGCACGTCGGCCACGGACGCGGCGAACGACGCCGACACGTCCTCGAGCGGGATGGGCTCGCCGGCGTCCTCGCGCGCCTCGACCCAGCGGGCCACGGCGGTCTTCAGGCCCGAGAACGAGAAGTCGTCCGCGTGCTTCGCCTGGTCCTTCGCCGCGGTGAGGCCGCGGGGGAACCGGATCGAGGTCGGGTCGCCCTCGCGGGCCAGGCGGTCGATGTGCGGGCCGCCCGGGTAGGGCAGGCCGAGCAGGCGGCCGACCTTGTCGAACGCCTCCCCCGCCGCGTCGTCGAGCGTCGAGCCGAGCTCGTGCACGCCGGTGACGACGTCGTCGATCAGCAGCAGGCTGGAGTGCCCGCCGGACACGACGAGCGCCATGACCCGGTCGGGGAACAGGCCGTGCACCAGCTCGTCGACGGCCGCGTGGCCGATGACGTGGTTGACGCCGTACAGCGGCTTGCCGAGGCCGTACGCGAGCGCCTTGGCCGCGGCGGTGCCGACGGTGAGCGACCCGACGAGGCCCGGCCCGGCCGTGACGGCGACCGCGTCGACGTCCGCGAGCGTCACCCCGGCGGTGCCGAGCGCGCGCTCGATCGTCGGGATCATCGCCTCGAGGTGGGCGCGGGAGGCGATCTCCGGGATGATCCCGCCGAACCGCGCGTGCTCGTCCATGGAGGACGCGACGGCGTCGACCAGGAGCTCGCTGCGGTCGGCGTGGGCGCGGACCAGGGCGACCCCGGTCTCGTCGCAGGACGTCTCGATCCCCAGGACGAGGGGCGCTTCAGGCATGTCCCCGAGTCTAGGCCGCGCGCCGCGGTCCCCTCGCGCGGGCGGCCCCCGGTCGCGCACGCGGCGCGGTGTGACACGGTTCACGCAGGCAACAGGGATGACCTCGTAGATGTTGCGCATTCAACCGATCATGAGCATCGACACCGCACCGTCGTCCGCCGCCGCCGACCTCCGCGTCCCGCAGGAGATCGTGGACCTGGTGTTCCGGGACGCCCGCACCGTCAACACGTTCACCGACGGCGAGGTCACCGACGAGCAGGTCCGCGCCGTCTGGGACGTCGTCCGCTGGGGCCCGACCGCGATGAACTCGCTGCCGCTGCGCCTGCTGCTCGTCCGCTCGGGCGAGGGCCGCGAGCGCCTCGTCGACCACATGAACGAGGGCAACAAGGCCAAGACCCGGCGCGCCCCGCTCAGCATCGTCGTGGCCGCCGACGTCGACTTCCACGAGCAGCTCCCCCGCCTGGCCCCGCACATGGCCGGCGCCCGGGACAACTTCGCCGGCATCGAGGACGTCCGCGCCCGGATGTCCCGCGACAATGCGTTCCTGCAGGCGGGCTACCTGATCGTCGGCCTGCGCGCCGCGGGCCTGCACGTCGGGCCGATGACCGGCTACGACGCGCCCGGCCTGGACGCCGACCTGCTCGCCGGGTCGGGCTGGCGCTCGATCATGGTGCTCAACGTGGGCAGCGCGCCGGAGGACGTCGAGGGCTTCGGCATGCCGGCCTCGCACCCGCGCCAGGGCCGCCTCGACTTCGAGGACGTCGCGCGCTCGATCTGACGCCCCGCGCCGCGCCGGCGACGCGCGAGGGCCCCGTACCGGTACGCCCGGGCGGGGCCCTCGTCGCGTCCGGCGCCGCCGCTCAGGCCCTGCGGCGCATCGTCCAGGCGTCGACGTTCTCGGGCTGGTAGTAGCCCTTGCGCCGGCCGAACCGCTCGAACCCCGCGCGCTCGTACAGCCGCAGCGCCGGCTCGTTGTCGACCCGCACCTCCAGGAGCACGTCGCCCGCGCCGAGCTCGCGCGCGTGGTCGAGCAGCGCGTCCAGCAGCATCCGGCCGACCCCGCGGCCCTGCGCGTCCGGGCGGGTGCCGACGGTCATCACCTGGCCGTCGTAGCCGTCGAACCACAGCCCGGCGTACCCGACCAGCTCGCCCGACGCCCGGTCCTGCGCGCCGACGTACCACCGGCCCGGGCCGGCGATCTCCTCCGCCAGCGACGCCCGGGACCAGGCGCCGGCGCCGAACAGCGCCTCCTCCATGTCCTCGAGCGCGTCGAGGTCGTCGGGGACGAGCGGCCGGAGCAGCACGTCGGCGGTGCGGCCTGCGTCGGCGGTACGGCCGGCGCCGTCCGGCGACGAGGCGTCCGCCCGCGCGGTCGCGTCCTCCGGCGCCGCACCGTCCGCGGCCGGGGCGCCGTCGCGCGGGCGGTCCTCGGGCGAGCTCACGCCCGCGCCCGCTTCGTGGCGGCCGGCGGCACGGCGTCCGGGCGGCGCAGATACAGCGGCTCCGTCGGCAGCACCACGCCCGCGCCCGCCACCGCGAGCCGCGCGAGCGCGACGCGGGCGAGGTCCGCGGCGTCGACGGCGTCCGGCGTGCCCGGCACCGGCGGCAGCAGCTCCGGGTAGAGCGCGGTGCCCGGGCCGACGAGCAGCAGCCCCTCGAGCCCCTGCTCCGCGACCGCGGCCGGCGTCGCGACGCCGGGGCCCTCGACCGCCTCGACGGTCGGCGCGGCGCCCGCGCCGACCACCGCGCGGTACCGGGCCCAGTAGACCTCCTTGCGGCGCGCGTCCGTCAGGACCAGCACCTCGCGGTCGTCGAGGGCCGGGCCGGCGCCGGACGCCGCCGCGGCGACCGCGGCCAGCGCCAGCGCGTCGAGCGAGGACACCCCGTGCACCGGCACGCCGAGCGCCAGGCCGAGCGTGCGGGCCGTGACCAGGCCGACGCGCAGGCCGGTGAACGGCGCCGGGCCCGTGCCCGCCACCACCGCGGTCAGGTCGGCGCGGGCGACGCCCGCCTCGGCGAGGACCTCGTCGAGCAGCGGGGTCAGCGTCTCCGCGTGCCGGCGGGACTCGCCGGTCGACCGGGTGGCCAGGGTGCGGCCGGCGTCGTCGACGACGGCGGCGGACGCGGCGGCGGAGGTGTCGAGCGCGAGGACGGGCACCGGTGGGGTTCCTTCGGGATCGGGATCGGGGTCGGGATCGGGGTCGGGTCGGGACGAGGGTCGGGTGCTGCGGGTCGGCGGTCCGCCGTTCGCCGCGGGCGGTCGGCCCGGGTCGGCGCGCGGCGGCGCCGGTGCGTCAGGCGGAGGGCGCGCCCGGCAGCTCGACGCCGCGCCAGCGGTCGCCGCGCGCCCGGACGGTCACGGCGCGGACGCCCGCGGCGGCGTCCTCCGCGTGCTCGGCGTGCGGGGCGCCACCGGCGGCGTCGGCGCCGCGGGGTCGGCGCAGGGCCACCTCCAGGCGGTCGTCCGCGAGCGACTCGACGAGGCCCTCGCCCCACTCGACGACCGTCACCGACTCGTCGAGCGAGGTGTCCAGGTCGAGCGCGTCGACCTCGTCGAGCGAGCCGAGCCGGTAGGCGTCGACGTGCACGAGCGCGGGGCCGGCCGTGCCGTCGGGCCCCGGGAGGGGCGGGTGCACCCGCGCGATCACGAACGTCGGCGAGGCCACCGCCCCGCGCACGCCGAGCCCGGTGCCGATGCCCTGGGTCAGGGTGGTCTTGCCTGCGCCGAGGTCGCCGGTCAGCACGACCAGGTCGCCCGCCCGCAGCAGCCCGGCGAGGGCCTCGCCGTACGCGCGGGTCGCGTCCGCGTCCGCCAGGTCCACCGTCACCTCGGCGACCGTCGCGGTCGCCCCGTCCTGCTCGCTCACGCCACTCCCTCCGCGACGCGCTCCGCGCCGCTCGCCGGGACCTCCCGGCCGCCGTCCACGTACACCCGCGGCACCCGGGCACCGAGCCGGGTCACGATCTCGTAGCTGATGGTGCCCGCCGAGTCCGCCCAGTCCTGCGCCGTCGGCCCGCCGTCCGCTCCGGTGCCGAACAGCACCACGCGGTCACCCGCCTGCTCCGTCGCGCCCGGGCCGAGGTCCACCATCACCTGGTCCATGCAGACCCGCCCGGCGATCGCCAGGCGCCGGCCTCCGACGCCCAGCGGGGCACCCGGGGCGCCGTCCTGGCCCGAGGCGTGCCGCGGGACGCCGTCCGCGTACCCCAGCGGCACGACGCCGACCACGGTGTCGTGCGGCGTCACGTAGTGGTGGCCGTAGGACATGCCGTGCCCCACCGGCAGGCGCTTGACGTTCGCGAGCTCGGCCTCGACCGTCATCGCGGGCACCAGCCCGAACCGCTCCGGCCCGCCGAGCTGCGGCACCGGGGTCAGGCCGTACAGCGCGATGCCCGGGCGCACGAGGTCGAGGTGCAGCTCCGGGTCCGTCAGCGTCGAGGCGGAGGCCGCGATGTGCCGCACCTCGAACCGGGCGCCGCGGGCCTCGGCGTCCGCCGCCGCGGCGCGCAGGACGTCGCCCTGGGCGTGCAGGCTCGGGTGGCCGGGCTCGTCGGCGAAGGCCAGGTGCGACCAGATGCCGACCAGGCGGACGACGCCCTCGGCCTCGAGCCGCAGCGCCTCGTTGACCACGGCGGGCAGGTCGGCCGGGGTCAGCCCGTTGCGGCCGAGGCCCGTGTCGACCTTCACGTGGATGCGGGCCGTGCGGCCGGTGGCGCGGGCGGCGTCGGCGACCTCGCGCAGCGCCCACGGGGCGGCGACGGACAGGTCGACGTCCGCGGCCACCGCCTCGGCCAGCGGCGCCCCCGGGGCGTACAGCCAGGTCAGCACGCGGGCGGTGACGCCGCCGGCGCGCAGGGCCAGCGCCTCGGCCACCTGCGCCACGCCCAGCCAGCTCGCGCCACCCTCGACCGCCGCGCGCGCGACGGGCAGCAGCCCGTGCCCGTAGGCGTCCGCCTTCACGACCGCCATGAGCTGCGCCGTCGGGGCGAGGTCGCCCAGGGTCCGCGCGTTGGCACGCACAGCCCCGAGGTCCACGACCGCCCGCGCGGGAAACCTGCTCACGCCCCCAGTGTCGCACCGGCGCGCGGGTGCCTCGCGCGCCGGACGCGCGGCGCGGCCGGGTCAGTCGACCGTGACGACCGCGTCCGCCCGGGCCCGCGTCGCCGCGACCAGGTCCGCGTTCCGCTGGTCGGGCCCGTGCGTCCACGCGTACGCGGCGGCCGGCGGCTTGCCGAACAGCTCGTGCCGGGCGACCAGCCGCTCGGCCCGCACCTCCTCGGGCAGGTCGACGAACCAGCAGGCGTCCAGCAGCTCGCGGACCGGCGCGAACCCGTGCCGGTCGAGCAGCAGGTAGTTGCCCTCCGTGATCACGAGCGGCACGTCCGCCGGCACGCCGATCGCCCCGGCCACGCCGTTGCGCAGGTCCCGGCGGTACTCCGGCGCGTACACCGTCTCGCCCGGCACCGGCGCGCGCAGCCGGCGCAGCAGCGCGACGTACCCCGCCGCGTCGAACGTGTCCGGTGCGCCCTTGCGGTCCGCGCGGCCCAGGCGCTCGAGCTCGGTCTGCGCGAGGTGGAACCCGTCCATCGGCACCACGACGCACCGGCCGGGGAACGCCGCGAGGATCTGCGCGCTCAGCGTCGACTTGCCGGCGCCGGGCGCGCCCGCGATGCCGAGCAGCCGGCGCGGCGGGGCGGTCGTCGTGCCCGGCGCGTCGAGCAGCGCCGCGACCCGGCGCCGCAGGTCGTCCCGGAGCGGGGCGTCGGCGGCCGGGGTCGGCGGGCGCAGGGCGTCGGGGCCCGGGTCGTGCGGGCCCGGGTCGTGCGCGGGCGCGCCGGCGGCGCGGGGGCGGTCGTCCGGGGCGCCGTCGGCGGCGACGGTCGGGGTCTCAGCCACGCAGCAACCCTGCCACGGTCGCCGGGACCGCGTGCGCGACGCCCAGCGCCGTGACCGGCCCACCCGGCACCGCCTCCTCGGCCGCCCGGCCGTGCACCAGAGCCGCCGCGGCCGCGAGCGCCGCCGCCAGCGGCGGGTCGTCCAGCACGTCCGCGGCCCGGCCCGCGAGCAGCGCGCCGAGCACGCCCGCGAGCACGTCGCCCGCGCCGGCGGTGGCGAGCCAGCCCGGCGCGTCCGCCTGCGCGTACACCGCGCCACCCGCGCCCACGACCACCGTCGTCGAGCCCTTGAGCAGCACCGTCGCGCCCGTCAGCTCGTGCGCGCGGCGCGCCCAGCGCAGCGGCTCCGCCTCGACCGCGGCCCGCTCCACGTCCTCGCCGAGCCGGCCCAGCAGCGTGGCGAGCTCGCCGGCGTGCGGGGTGAGGACGCACCACGGCGCCAGCTCCCGGGGTGCCAGCGCCAGCGCCCCGGCGTCGAGCACCGCGGGCAGCCCCGCCGCCAGCGCCGCCTGCAGCGCCCCCGTCACCCGGCGGGCCTGCTTGGCGTGGCCCGGGTCGACGCCCGGCCCGAGCAGCCAGGCCTGCACCCGCCCGGTCCCCGCGACGACCTCCGGCCGGGCCGCCAGCACCGACCGCGCGACCGCCGACGGCCCCACGTACCGGACCATCCCGACGCCGGACAGCGCCGCCGCCGAGACCGTGAGCACCGCCGCGCCCGGGTACGCCGGCGTCCCCGCGACGACGCCGAGCACGCCGCGGCTGTACTTGTGGTCCTCGGGACCGGGCACCGGCCAGAGCGCGGCGACGTCGGCGGGCGCGAGGCGCGCGACGGCGGGCCGCTCGGGCAGCGCCAGACCGAGGTCCACGACCTCGACCCGGCCGGCCCGCCGGGACGCGGGCGGCAGCAGCAGCCCGGGCTTCGCGGCGCCGAACGTCACCGTGACCCCCGCCGGCAGCACCGGGCCGTCCGGGAGCGACCCGTCGTCCACGCCCACGCCGCTCGGCAGGTCGACCGCCACGACCAGCGGGCCGCCGCCCGCCTCCGACGCGCTCCGGCGGCCACCGCCGGCGCTGCCCGCGTCCTCGGACTCGAGGAGGTCGGCGAGCAGCCCGGCGAGCAGGCCCGCGACCCCGCGCGGCGCGCCCCGGCCGCCGATGCCGAGCAGGCCGTCCAGCACGACGTCGGCGGCGTACGCCTCGGCCACGGCGTCGCCGAGCCAGACGCCGGGCAGCGCCGCGGTGTCGTCGGGGCGGTCCCCGGTGCGCGCGGCGGCCACGCGCGCGTCTGCGCCGTCGCCACGCCCGCCGTCGCCACGCCCGCCGTCGACCGCGCCGGGCTCGACCGCGCGCACCACGCGCCCGCCCGCCCGGCGCAACGCCGCCAGGCCCTCCGCGTGCGGCGCGTCCGTCGCGCACACCGCGACCACCCGCACGCCACGCCGCGCCAGGTACGCGCCCGCATGCAGCGCGTCGCCGCCGTTGTTGCCCGACCCGACCAGCGCCACCACCGTCGCGCCGCGCACCTGCCCGCGGCGGTCGGCGAGCTCCGCCGCGACCCGCGTCGCGAGGGCGAACGCCGCGTGCTGCATCAGCGGCACCCCGTCGGCGAGCAGCGGCTCCTCCGCCGCGCGGACCTCGGCTGCCGTGTACCCCAGGATCATGCGTCCATCCTGGCCGAGCCCGGCGACGGGCGCGCGTGGTCGCGCGCGCACCCTGCGTGCGTGGCCGCCGTCCGGCGCTCGGTCGGCTCCGGGGATAGGTTGCGGCCCATGCGCTTCGGACTCTTCATCCCCCAGGGCTGGCGGCAGGACCTCACGGGCATCGAGGCCCGCGACCACTGGTCCGTCATGAGCGGCCTCGCCACCCACGCCGACCAGGGCGACGCCTTCGACTCCATCTGGGTCTACGACCACTTCCACGCGGTGCCCGAGCCCAACGGCGAGGCCACCCACGAGGCCTGGAGCCTCATGAACGCCTACGCGGCCACCACCAGCCGCGTCACGCTCGGCCAGATGTGCACCTGCATGTCCTACCGGAACCCGGCCTACCTCGCGAAGGTCGCGGCGACGGCCGACATCATCTCCGGCGGCCGCGTCCAGATGGGCATCGGCGCCGGCTGGTACGAGCACGAGTGGCGCGCCTACGGCTACGGCTTCCCGAAGCCGGGCGAGCGGATCGCCATGCTCGACGAGGGCGTGCAGATCATGAAGCAGCTGTGGACCAACGGCGTCGCGACCCTCGACGGCCGGCACTACCAGGTCGACGGCGCCCAGCTCGCCCCGCTCCCCCTCCAGGTCGACGGCCCGCCGCTGTGGATCGCGGGCGGCGGCGAGCGCAAGACCCTGCGCGTCGCGGCCGAGCACGCCGCGTACACGAACTTCGACGGCACCCCGGCCGGCTTCGCGCACAAGAGCCGGGTCCTGCAGGAGCACTGCGCCGCGATCGGCCGGAACTACGACGAGATCACCCGCTCGGCCAACTACAACGTGGTGATCGGGTCCACCGAGGCGGAGGTCGACGACCGGATCGCCTGGATCGAGGAGCACTACGCCCGCACCGTCCCGGACAAGGCCCCCGAGGTCGCCGAGGAGTTCCGCCGCGGCCCGCTCGTCGGCACCCCGGAGCAGATCGTCGAGAAGCTGACCGAGCTCCGCGGCCTGGGCATGACCTACGCGATCACGTACTTCGCGGAGGCCGCCTACGACCGCTCGGGCATCGAGCTGTTCGAGCGCGAGGTCGTCCCGGCCCTGCGCTGACGCAGGCGCCGCGCCGAGTCTGCGGAGCCGGACTGCGACTGGCCGACGTCCCGCAGTCCGCTCCTGCAGACTCGGCGCGCTGCCGAGCGGGTCAGTCCGACTCGGCGACGACCATCGCCGAGGCGATGCCGGCGTCGTGGCTCAGGGAGAGGTGGAAGCGGGTCACGCCCCGGGCCGCCGCGGCCGCCGCGACGGTGCCGGTCACCTCGACCACCGGCTGCTCCCCGCGCACCCGGCGCACCGTGGCGTCCTGCCAGGACATCCCGGCGGGCGCGCCGAGCGACTTCGCGATCGCCTCCTTGGCGGCGAACCGCGCCGCGAGCGACGCCGGCGCCAGCTCCCGCTCCTCGGGCGTGAACAGCCGCTCGCGCAGCGCCGGGACCCGTTCGACCGTCGCCAGGAACCGGGCGACGTCGACGACGTCGATCCCGACGCCGACGATCACTCGACCGTGACCGACTTGGCCAGGTTCCGCGGCTGGTCGACGTCCAGGCCGCGGGCCGTGGCGAGCTCGCACGCGAAGATCTGCAACGGCACGACGGACAGCAGCGGCGCGAGCAGCGTCGGGCTCTGCGGCACGTAGAACACCTCGTCGGCGTACGCGCGCACCGCCTCGTCGCCGTCCTCCGCGATGACCAGGGTGCGGGCGCCGCGCGCGCGGATCTCCTGGATGTTGGAGACGACCTTCGAGTGCAGCGAGTCGCGACCGCGCGGGCTCGGCACGATGACGAACACCGGCTGCCCGGGCTCGATCAGCGCGATCGGACCGTGCTTGAGCTCGCCGGCGGCGAAGCCCTCCGCGTGGATGTACGCGATCTCCTTGAGCTTGAGCGCGCCCTCCAGGGCCACCGGGAAGCCGACGTGCCGCCCGAGGAACAGCACCGAGGAGGTGTCCGCCATCCAGCGGGCGATCTCGCGCACGCGGCCCGAGCGGTCCAGGACGTCCTGGATCTTGTCCGGCATCGCCCGCAGGTCCTCGAGGATCTCGGCGATCTCGTCCGCGAACTTGTTGCCCCGCAGCTGCGCCAGGTACAGACCCAGCAGGTAGGCGGCGGTGATCTGCGCGAGGAACGCCTTGGTCGAGGCCACGGCGACCTCGGGACCGGCGTGCGTGTAGAGCACGGCGTCGGACTCGCGCGGGATCGTCGAGCCGTGGGTGTTGCAGATCGCCAGCACCTTCGCGCCCTGCTCGCGGGCGTGCCGGACGGCCATCAGCGTGTCCATGGTCTCGCCGGACTGGGAGATCGCGACGACGAGGGTCCGCTCGTCCAGGATCGGGTCCCGGTACCGGAACTCGTGCGCCAGCTCGACCTCGACGGGGATCCGGCACCAGTGCTCGATCGCGTACTTGGCGACGTGCCCGGAGTAGGCCGCCGTGCCGCAGGCGATCACGATGATCTTGTCGACCGAGCGCAGCACCGACTCGGAGATCTTCAGGTCGTCGAGCACCAGGCGGCCCTGGACGTCCGTGCGGCCCAGCAGGGTGTCCTGCACGGCCTGCGGCTGGTCGGCGATCTCCTTCTCCATGAAGGAGCGGAAGCCGCCCTTCTCCGCCGCCGCGGCGTCCCAGTCGATCGTGTACTCGCGGCCCTCGGCGGGGTTGCCGTCGAAGTCCGTGACCGTGACCGAGCGCGGCGTGATGACGACGACCTGATCCTGCGCGAGCTCGAGCGCGCGCCGGGTCTCCGCGATGAACGCGGCGACGTCGGAACCCAGGTAGTTCGCGCCGTCGCCGAGCCCGACGACCAGCGGCGAGTCGTGCCGCGCGCCGACCACCGTGTCCGGGTGGTCCTCGTGCACCGCGAGCAGCGTGAACGTGCCGTGCAGCCGGCGGACGACCTGGCGCATGGCCTCGCCCAGGTCCTTCACCTCGGCGTAGGCCCGGGACAGCAGGTGCGCGACGACCTCGGTGTCCGTCTCGGAGAGCAGCTCGGCGCCGTCGGCCAGCAGCTCCTCCTTGAGCACGGCGAAGTTCTCGACGATGCCGTTGTGGATCAGCGCGAGGCCACCCGCGACGTGCGGGTGCGCGTTGATGTCCGTCGGGCCGCCGTGGGTCGCCCACCGGGTGTGCCCGATGCCGGCGGTCGCGCCCGGCAGCGGGCGCTCCTCGAGCAGCCCCGTCAGGTTGACGAGCTTGCCGGCCTTCTTGGCCGTGGCCAGGCCCTCCGGGGTGACGAGGGCGACGCCGGCCGAGTCGTACCCGCGGTACTCGAGGCGGCGCAGGCCCTCCAGGACGACCCCGAGCGGCCGGCCGTCCGGCCCATGGTCACCGACATACCCGACGATTCCACACATGGGCGGGAGTCTAGCCGCGGCGCGAGGCGCACCGCCGCGGCGCAGGTCACGTCCCCGCGGCGCCGGCGCCCGACGGGCGCGACCCGCGGCATCGTGCAGAATCGTCGGGTGCGCGCCACCGACGTCCCCGGGCAGACCTCCCCGTACGTGGAGCTCGACCGGGACTCCTGGGTCCGCCTGTCGGAGTCCACGCCGCTCCCCCTCACCGACGACGACGTCACCCGGCTCCGCGGGCTCGGCGACCCGATCGACCTGGCCGAGGTCGACGCGATCTACCGGCCGCTGTCCCGGCTGCTCGACCTGTACGTGACCGCGACCCGCCGGCTGCACGCCGCGTCGTCGACCTTCCTGCGCGAGGACACCCCCCGCACCCCGTTCGTCATCGGCGTCGCCGGGTCGGTCGCGGTGGGCAAGTCGACGACGGCCCGGCTCCTGCGCGAGCTCATGGCCCGCTGGCCCGCGACACCGAACGTCGCGCTGATGACGACCGACGGGTTCCTGCACCCGAACGCCGAGCTCGAGCGCCGCGGCCTGATGGACCGCAAGGGCTTCCCCGAGTCGTACGACCGGCGCGCGCTGCTGCAGTTCGTGTCGAAGGTCAAGGCCGGCCACGACGAGGTCCGGGCCCCGGTGTACGACCACGTCACCTACGACATCGTCCCCGGCGCCGAGGTGGTCGTGCGCCGGCCGGACGTGCTGATCGTCGAGGGCCTCAACGTCCTGCAGCCGGCCCCGTCCGCCGCGGGCACGTCGAGCACGTCCAACCTCGCGGTGAGCGACTTCTTCGACTTCTCCATCTACGTCGACGCGCGGACCTCCGACGTCCGGCAGTGGTACGTCGAGCGGTTCCTCTCCCTGCGGTCGACGGCGTTCGCCCGGCCGGAGTCGTACTTCCACCGGTACGCGGGCCTGAGCGACGCCGAGGCCGTCGCCCGCGCCGAGAGCATCTGGGACGCGATCAACGCGCCCAACCTGGTGCGCAACATTCTGCCGACCCGCAGCCGCGCGACCCTCGTGCTGACCAAGGGCGGCGACCACTCGGTCCGCCGCGTGCGGCTCCGCAAGCTCTGAGCCGACCCGCGGGTCCGGTCAGCCGCCCGTCGGCGCCGCCGTCGCGCGCGGCCCGACCAGCTCGACCGGGTAGTGCTCCACGTCGACGGCGTCCAACGCGTCCAGACCCTCCGACACGGCGACCGGGAGCGTCCCGCAGCCCCCGGAGGGCAGCGCCACGCGCACCGCGGCGCCCAGCGCGTCCACGAGCCAGAGGTCGGCGCGGCGCGCGTCCTCCCCGCAGGGAGCGGGCGACGTCCCCGCCGCGGGGACGGTCGCCGACGCCGTGAGCGCGGTGATCAGCGGCCGGACGTCGCCCTCGAGCCGCGTGGCGGTCACCGCGGCCCAGCGGCCCGCGGCGTCGGTCAGCGTCTCCCCGGTCGTGCACAGCACCGCGGACACCGCGGTGAACCCGTCCGGGACCAGACCCGCCTCCGGCACGTCGGGGTGCGCCGTGCTGCCCGCGCCCGCGCCCGCGAACCCGAGCGCCGCGAGGACCTGAGGTGCCAGGCAGTCCGCGCCGGACGACACCGACGCCCCGGAGGCGGACCGCCGGGCGGCGTCGGCGGTGGAGGCGGTCGGGTCGCCGCCCGCGCACGCGGCCAGCACGGCTGCCAGGGCGAGGGCCAGGAGGCCGGCGAGCCCGGCCCGGGGGCGGGCGGCCCTCCGCGGCGCGACCCGGGGAGCGCGGCCGGGCGACGGGCTCCGGGGTGCGCGAGGACGCGGTGCTGCCATGTCGCCGCCGCCCTCCGTCGCCCGTTCCCCTGCCCAGGGCGAAGGCGCGGGCGCGTGCCCGGCCTCCGCCGTCGGGGGCGACGCCGTTGTGGCCCGGGTCGAGCGTAGGCACGACGACCGGCCCGGGCGGCCGACGATGCGGGATCGTTAGCGGGCGGGGCCGGATCGTTGCCGGGACGTGACCCGGCGGTCCGGGACGGCGGGGCCGTGCGGCGCCGCTGCGGCCGACGGGACCGCGCACAGGGCCGCGGTCGCCGCCGCGGCGACGGGAGCGCCGGCGACCGGCGCGGGGGCGTCACGGTCTGCGGGGTCCTGCCGCCCGGCGGCGTCTCGACTCCCGGCGGCGTCGCGGCCTGCGACGGCCTGGCCCGCGGCGTCCTCGCCACCCGCGCCGGCCTGCTGCGCGCCGGCCATCGGCGCGGGCGTCCGGTCCAGCCCGGTCCAGCGGCGCAGCACCCAGTCGATCCCGACCCCGACCAGGGTGCCCACGACGACGCCCGCGACCACCGCGATCGCCGGGTGGTCCTCGAGCCACAGGCCCGCGCCGGCGCCGACGGCCGAGCCGTACACGGCCCAGGTCACGGCGGCGAGCGCGGTGAGGCCGACGAACCGCTTGCGCGGGTACCCGAGCGCCCCGGCGGTCATGTTGACGGCCACCCGGCCCACGGGGATGTACCGCGCGGCGAGGATGAACGACGAGCCCCGGTGCTCGAGCGCGTGCTCGGCCCACGCGAGCGCCTTGCGACCGCGCGCGGTACGGAACACCCGGAGCCGGTGCACGTCCACCTTCGAGCCGATCGTGTAGGCGATCTGGTCGCCGACGAAGGCGCCGAGCGCGGCGGCCAGCGCGACCAGCACGATGTTCGGCGAGCCGTGCGCGACCGACAGCGAGGCGAGCGCGATCACGACCGACTCGCTCGGGATCGGCGGGAAGAAGCCGTCGATCGTGGCGAACAGGAACAGCGCCGGGAACACCCACACCGAGTCCGCCAGCATCGGCACCCAGCCCTCGATGGCGCTGATCCAGTCCTGCAGCACGTTCATCAGCTCCCGGGTCGTTCGACGGCTGCCCTCGGGCGGGTCGGCCGTCGTCCACGCTAGGTGCGCGCCGTCGGCCGTGACATGGGGGACTCCCCCGAGTCCACCCTGGTCCTCCCCCCATCCTGACCGGGACGGTCGCACCGGGCATCGGCCCCCGGGACGACGTGCCGCCGGCCCGGGTCCGCCTCCCGGCGGAGCGGCGCCACCCCCGTGGACGACCCCGCGCGCCCAGTGCACCACGGGGGTCCGACACGGGTCACGGGGATTCGGTGACGTCCCGGTGAACGCTGCGGTCCGTGCCGGGGCCCGGGCGGGCGGGGGCGGCGGGGCCGCCGCCGGAGCAGCGCCCGGGCGCCTCGCGCGGCGGGGTCCTCAGCCCTCGAGCGGGAAGCCGAGCGTGCGCGCCGCCTCGGCCGGGCGGGGCTCCGTCGCCCAGTGCGCACCCAGCTCGTCCGTCGCCGACAGCGACCGCGGGTGCGCCCGGTCCAGGTACAGCGTCCCGTTCAGGTGGTCCGTCTCGTGCTGCACGATCCGGGCGGGCCAGCCCTGCACCACCTCGTCCAGCGCGGCGCCCGTCTCGTCCTGCCCGGTGAGCCGCAGCCGGCGCAGCCGCGGCACCACCGCCTGGTAGCCGACCACGCTCAGGCAGCCCTCGTAGAAGGACACCCGCTCGGCCTCCTCGCCCGGGACCGGCCCGTACGCCGGGTTCACCAGCACGCGGAACGGCAGGGCGGGACGCTCGCGCACCCGGCCGGTCTCCGTCTCGCCCGCGCCGGGGTCCGCGAGCACGGCCAGCGCCAGCGGCAGACCGATCTGCGGCGCGGCGAGGCCGACGCCCGGCGCCGCGTGCATCGTCCGGCGCATGAGCGCGACCAGCGCCGCGAGCTCGTCGTCGCCGACCTGGCCGTCGAACGGCACCGCACGCATCCGCAGCGCGGGGTGCCCGGCCTGGACGATCGGCACGGTGCCCGACGGGTCGGCCGCGCCGGCGTCGAGCAGCCGCAGCACGTGCTCGCGCACGACGGCGGCGGGCCAGGTCGCCTGCGGGGCCTCCCCGGCTCCCGCCCCGGTCGTCGTCACCGCGCCCCGGTCCTCAGAGCGCCAGGCGGTCGCGCACGACGTCGGCCAGCTGCGAGGCGACGCGGTCGGCGTCGTCCTGCGTCGCGGCCTCGACCATGACGCGGACCAGCGGCTCGGTGCCCGAGGGGCGCAGCAGCACGCGGCCGGTCGACCCGAGCGACGTCTGCGCGGCCCCGACGGCCGCGGCGACGTGCTCGTCCGAACCCGCGCGGTCCTTATCGACGCCCGGGACGTTGACCAGCGTCTGCGGCAGCCGGCGCACGACGGCGGCCAGCTCGCTGAGCTTCTGGCCCGTCGCCGCGACGCGGGACGCGAGCTGCAGCGCCGTCAGCGTGCCGTCGCCGGTGGTGGCGTGGTCGGCCAGGATCACGTGGCCGGACTGCTCGCCGCCGAGGTTGTAGCCGTGCGCACGCATCGCCTCGAGCACGTACCGGTCGCCCACGCCGGTCTCGACCGTGCGGACGCCCGCGGCCTGCATCGCGAGGCGCAGACCGAGGTTGCTCATCACCGTGACGACGAGCGTGTCGTGCGCCAGGATCCCGCGCTCGCGCAGGTCCAGCGCCAGCACGCCCATGATCTGGTCGCCGTCCACCAGCGCGCCGGTGTGGTCCACGGCGAGGCAGCGGTCGGCGTCGCCGTCGAAGGCCACGCCGAGGTCCGCGCCCGAGGCCACGACCGCGGCCTGCAGCTGCTCGGGGTGCGTCGAGCCGCACGCCTCGTTGATGTTGCGGCCGTCGGGCGACGCGTTGATGACCACCACGTCGGCGCCGGCCTCGCGGAGCGCCGCGGGACCGACCTCGGACGCCGCGCCGTTCGCGCAGTCGACCGCGACGCGCAGGCCCGCGAGGTCGTGCCCGAGCGTCGACACCAGGTGCTCGACGTACTGCTCCCCCGCGCGACCCGTGTCCGAGCGGATCCGGCCGACGGCGGCGCCGACCGGGCGCTCCCACGCGCCGCGCAGGCGCTGCTCGATGGCGTCCTCGAGCTCGTCGTCGAGCTTGTGGCCGCCCCGGGCCAGGAACTTGATGCCGTTGTCCGGCATGGGGTTGTGCGAGGCCGACAGCACGACGCCGAGGTCGACGTCCAGCGCACCCGTCAGGTGCGCGATCGCGGGCGTCGGCAGCACGCCGACGTTCAGCACGTCCACGCCCGCGCTCGCCAGGCCCGCGGCCACCGCGGCGGACAGGAACTCGCCCGAGGCGCGCGGGTCGCGGCCGACCACGGCGCGCGGCCGGTGGCCGGCGAACTCGCCGCGCTGGCCGAGCACGTGCGCCGCCGCCACGGACAGGTCGAGCGCCAGCTCGGCGGTCACGTCCCGGTTCGCCAGGCCACGCACCCCGTCGGTGCCGAACAGCCGTCCCATCGAGGACCCCCTCGTCGTCGGGGCCGCCGGTGCGGCCTCCTGCATCGTGCCAGGCCCGCGCGTCACCGCGCCGGGCCCGGGCACCGGAACGGCCGGTGGCCCCGAGGACGGAACCTCGGGACCACCGGCCGCGGTCGCTGATCCGTGGATCAGCGCTTGGAGTACTGCGGGGCCTTGCGGGCCTTCTTGAGACCGGCCTTCTTCCGCTCCACGACGCGCGGGTCGCGGGTCAGGAAGCCGGCCTTCTTCAGCGCCGGGCGGTTGTGCTCGGCGTCGATCTCGTTCAGCGCGCGGGCGATGCCCAGGCGCAGGGCGCCGGCCTGGCCGGTCACGCCGCCGCCGCTGATGCGGGCGATGACGTCGAAGCGGCCCTCGACCTCCACCAGCTTCAGCGGGGAGTTCACGAGCTGCTGGTGCACCTTGTTCGGGAAGTAGTCCTCGAGGGTGCGGCCGTTGATCTTCCACTGGCCGGTGCCGGGCACCAGGCGCACGCGGGCGATCGCCTCCTTGCGGCGGCCCAGGGCCTGGCCGGGAGCCGTGAGGCTCTGGCCCCGGCCCGCGGGGGCCGCGGTCTCGGAGGTGTAGCTGCTGGGCGTCTCGCCGCCCTCGAGGTCGATGTCGACCGTGGTCTCGGCCATGTGTTTCGCGTCCTGTTCCGGTGTGCTCGAGGGCGTCAGCCCTGCGCGACCTGGGTGATCTCGAAGGGCTTCGGCTGCTGGGCGGCGTGCGGGTGCTCGGCACCGCGGTAGACCTTCAGCTTCGAGAGCTGCTGGCGGGCCAGCGAGGTCTTCGGGAGCATGCCACGCACGGCCTTCTCGACCGCACGCTCGGGGTGCTTGTCGAGCAGGTCGGTGTACGTGGTCGCCCGCAGACCACCCGGGAAGCCCGAGTGGCGGTAGGCGAGCTTGGTCTCGCGCTTGTTGCCGGTCAGCGCGACCTTGTCCGCGTTGATGACGATGACGAAGTCGCCGCCGTCCACGTGCGGGGCGAAGGTCGCCTTGTGCTTGCCGCGCAGCAGCGTGGCGACGTGGGTGGCGAGGCGGCCCAGGACGACATCGGTCGCGTCGATGACGTACCAGTTCCGCTGGACGTCGCCGGGCTTCGGGGTGTACGTGCGCACGGTCGTTGCCTTCTCTATGTCTCTGACTGTGTCCACGGCAATCCCGTAGAAGCCGGGGTCAGCCGATGAGTACCGTCGGTGCGTCGTCCGTGGACCGGTGAGTGGGAACGCACCAGGGTCGACACCGACGGACGCACAACGACTCACCAGGGTAGCCGCCGGTCCGGGGGGCGGTCAAAGCGACGTCGGTCACCGCCCCGCGGCCCTGCTCAGCGCGGCTGCGCGGCCCGGATCGCCGGGCCCGCGCCGCCCGCCTCAGCGCGCCCGGGCCACCCGGCCGGCGTCCCACACGGGCTCCGGCGTCTCCACGACCGCCCCGTCCTCCCCGAACACGAGGAACCGGTCGAACCCGCGGGCGAACCACCGGTCGTGCGTCACCGCCAGCACCGTGCCCTCGAACGCCGCGAGCCCCGCCTCCAGGGCCTCCGCCGAGTGCAGGTCCAGGTTGTCCGTGGGCTCGTCGAGCAGCAGCAGCGTCGCGCCCCCGAGCTCCAGCAGCAGGATGTGGAACCGAGCCTGCTGCCCGCCCGACAGCGTCTCGTACCGCTGCTCCGCCGACGCCACGAGCTCGTAGCGGTCCAGCGCCTTGCTCGCGGGCTCCCGGCCCATGCCCGGCCGGCGCCCCTCCCCGCGGTGCAGGATCTCGAGCAGCGTGCGCCCGGCGAACGCCGCGTCCTGCGCGTGCTGCCGGTTCTGCGCGAAGAACCCGGGCACCACGCGCGAGCCCAGGCGGGCGACGCCCGTGTGGGACACCGGGTCGATCGGCAGCTCCCCCTCCGCCGGTGCCTGCTCGGGCTGAGGGTCGCTGCCGCCCGCGGCCAGCAGCCGCAGGAAGTGCGACTTGCCCGACCCGTTCGACCCGAGGACGGCCACGCGCTCGCCGAACCACACCTCGAGGTCGAACGGCCTCATCAAGCCCGTCAGCTCCAGCCGCTCGGCGACGACCGCGCGCTTGGCGGTCCGCCCGCCGCGCAGCCGGACCCGCACGTGCTGGTCGTGGGAGACGACCTCCGGCGGCCCCGCCTCCTCGAACTTGCGCAGCCGCGTCTGCGCCGCGGAGTACCGCGACGCCAGCCCGTCGTTGAACGCCGCCTTGGTCTTGAGGGTGTTCACCAGCGTCACGAGCTTCTGGTGCTCCTCGTCCCACCGGCGCGCCAGCTCGGCCAGCCGCTCGCGACGCGCCTCCCGGGCCGCGGTGTACGTCGTGAACGTGCCGCCGTGGATCCAGACCGTCGCCCCGGCCCTCGCGGGCTCCAGCGTCGCGACGTGCGTCGGCACCCGGGAGAGCAGCTCGCGGTCGTGGCTCACCAGCAGCACCGTCTTCGGGCTGTCGAGCAGCCGTCGCTCCAGCCAGCGCTTCGTGGGGACGTCGAGCGCGTTGTCCGGCTCGTCGAGCAGCAGCACCTCCTGCGGTCCGCGCAGCAGCGCCTCCAGCACCAGCCGCTTCTGCTCCCCGCCCGACAGCGTCCGCACGCCGCGGTGCTGCGCCCGGTCGAACGGGACGGACAGCACCGCGTCCGTCACCCGGTCCCAGTCCGCCTCGACCTCGTAGCCGCCGACGTCCGCCCAGTCCGCGAGCGCCTGCGCGTACCGCATCTGCGACGGCTCGTCGTCGACCTCCATCATGTGCAGCTCCGAGGCGGTCAGCTCCGCCGCCGCCGCGCCGATCGCGCCCGTCGCCAGCGACGCGAGCAGGTCACGGACCGAGCGGTCGTCCGCGATCCGCCCCACGTCCTGCCGCATCACACCGAGCCCGCCCGTGCGGACCACCGCGCCGTCGTGCGGCTGCTCGTCGCCCGCCACGATCCGCAGCAGCGTCGACTTCCCCGCGCCGTTCGGACCCACCAGCGCGGTGCGCTGCCCCTCGCCGACCCGCAGGTCGACACCCCCGAGCAGCGGACGGCCGTCGGGGAGCACGTAGCGCACGTCGTGCACCTCGAGATGACCCATGGCGCCGATCGTCCCAGGTGTCCCGGCGAGGTCCCAACCCGATATGCGTGCGGTGGCAGGGCGGGAGGTGCGGTGCCAGGCTCGACGCATGAGCGAGAACACCCCTGCCACGAGCACCGACGCCGCCACCGGCGCCGAGGGCGACGCGGACCAGCTCCCCGCCGAGGACACGCTGGTCGGACGCGGCGTCGACGACCTGCTGGACGAGGGCTACAGCCCGCCCGAGCGCCCGCGCCCCGCCTCGAGCCACTTCGGCGAGACGGCGTGGGAGGAGTCGCGCGGCGAGACCCTCGACCAGCGCATCGCCCAGGAGGAGCCCGACGTCTGGGACGACCCGGACCGCGCGCCCGACCCGTCCCGCGAGCCCGACCGCGCCGGCCGGCTCCTCGAGGACGACGACGCCGTCGAGTCCGGCGGCAACGACCAGTTCGCGCTCGACGCGGGCGTCGACGGCGGCGCGGCGAGCGCCGAGGAGGCCGCCGTCCACATCGTCGACGAGGAGGACTGACTCCACGCCTCCTCCCGGCGGGTGAGGCGGGCGGCGGGCACGGGTGCGGGGGCACCGGCGTCCGCCGTCCGCGTCACTCCTCCGCGGGATCCACCGGGCCGGCCGCGGGGGCGCCGGCCCGGGTGGGGGCTGCGTGCACGTCGTCCGCCGATCGCATCGCCCGCGTCCGGAGCTGGCGCACGGCCAGCTCCGCGTCGGGCGGGTACACGACCTCCTCCAGCGTCAGCCCGTGCGCCGCGACCACCGCGCTGCCCGGGTCGCGCCGCCCGCCGACCAGCAGCTCCGCCGGCCAGTCCACCGGCCGCCGGCCCTCCCCCACCGCCAGGCTCGCGCCGACCAGCGCCCGCACCATCGAGTGGCAGAACGCGTCCGCGCGCACCGTCGCCACCACCAGCCCCGCGTCCGGTCCGTCCGCGGGGCGCTCCCAGGTCAGCTCGTCGAGCGTGCGGATCGTCGTCGCGCCCGGCCGGGGCTTGCAGTACGCCGCGAAGTCGTGCCGGCCCAGCACCCGCCCGGCCGCCTCGTGCATCGCGTCCACGTCGAGCGGCCGCCGGGTCCACAGCACGTGCGCGCGGCGCAGCGGGTCGCGCAGCGCCGGGTCGTCGCAGACGCGGTAGACGTACCGGCGGGCCACCGCCGAGAACCGCGCGTCGAACCCCTCGGGCGCGATCGTGACCGCCGTGGCGACCACGTCCGGCGGCAGCACCCCGCCCAGCCGGGTCAGCAGCGACTCCTCCGGCGTCCGGTCCGACCGGCCGGGCACCGCGGCCCACGCACCCGCCGGGACGTCCACGTGCAGCACCTGGCCCCGCGCGTGCACGCCCGCGTCCGTGCGCCCGGCCACCGTCACCCGGGGCGGGGTCTCGCCCCGGTGCTCCGAGCGGAGCACGAGCGCCAGGGCGTCCTCGACCACGCCCTGCACCGTGCGCAGGCCGGGCTGGCGGGCCCAGCCGGCGAAGTCCGTGCCGTCGTAGGCGAGGTCGACGCGGACGCGGACGGGGGCGGGGCCGGCGGCGGGTGCGTTGGTGGGTGCGGGGGTGGGCGGTGGGGTCGACGAGGTCACGGGACCACCACCGCGTCCGGGGCCTCGTCGACGGGGAGCTGGACCACGATCCCGCCGAACCGCGCCTCCGCCGCGCGCAGCCGACGCCCGTCGATCCGCACCTCGCCCGCGAGCACCTCCGGCGAGGCGGTCGTCCCGTCCTCGTACTGCGCGGTGTACCCGCCGGTGAACGACTCGTTGTACAGACCCACCGGCCGACCCGCGGCGTCCGTCACCCACCCGGAGCACCAGGCGCACACGTGCCCCGCGTACCGCTCGAAGAACGGCTCGCGCGTCCCGCACAGCGGGCAGACCTGGTCCCCGGGGGTCCCCGGAACCCCGGGTCCACCCTGCGCCGTCGCCCGGCCGAGCGCGCCCAGGCGTCGCCCCGCGAGCCCGGGCCAGCCGTGCACCGCACGCGCCCACACCCTCGGCACCGCACCGCCGCCGTACCGCGCCCCCAGCAGCGCCCCGGCGATCGCGGCGACCGTGTCCGTGTCGCCGCCGATCCGCACCGCCGCGGACAGCCCCAGCGGCAGGTGCACGCTCCCCGGCACCTCCACCCCCTCGGGCAGGGGCGGCAGCGACCGGACCACCGCGTGCCAGGCCGCCTGGAGCGCGGTCACGGTGAACCCGTTCGCCCGCAGGTCCGCCGCCGGGCGCGGCGACGCCGCGTCGTCGAGCCAGCCGCGCCACGCGTCGCGGCGCTCCGGCGGCAGCAGGTCCAGCCCGGCGTGCACGTCCAGGCGCCGCTCCCCGACCGCGAGCCGCACCGCCTCCGACCACAGCACGCACGAGTCGCCCGCCAGCGGGTCCGGGTGGGTCAGCTCCGCGACCGCGCGCGCCGCCGCCGCCGTCGCCGCGCGGTCGTCCAGCGCCACCAGGCCCACCACGCCCGTCCGCATCAGCGCGCCGTTGCCCGCCGTGCGCCCCGTCGCCGCGTGCAGCTCCGCGGCCGCCGCCCGCAGCCGCGCCGCCGGCCGGCCCGTGCGCCGGCCCGCATCCGCGAGCACCGCCGCCGTCTGCGTCCCGACGTCGCTCGCGCCGCCCGTCCACCAGCCCTCGAACCCCGCGGCGACCTCGTCCAGCTCCTCCTCCGTGCGCAGCCCGCCGCCGCGCGCCGCCACCCGGGCCACCACGACCGACATCTGCGTGTCGTCGCTCCACTCGCCCGGCGCGTACGGGCCGAGCCCGCCGCCCCGCATCTCCGGCAGCTCCCCGGGCGCCGGAGGCTCCGCGAACTCGTACGGCACCCCGAGCGCGTCGCCCGCCGCCTGGGCGAGCAGCACGCCGGAGGCGCGGTCGAGCACGCCCCGGTCGAGGGGGCGGGGGCCGGGAGCCGTCGTGGGCTCCGTCTCGGCGGTGGTCGGGCGCAGTGGCTGGTCGGGCACGCCCCCGAGGGTACGGGCCGGGCGCCTGCTCTACCGTGGTCCGGTGCCCACGCCCGACCCCGCCCCGTACACCCTCGCCGTCGACTGCGGGGGCGGCGGCATCAAGGCCTCGGTGCTCGACGCGTCGGGCACCCTGCACGCCCCGGCCGTCCGCGTGCCCACCCCGTACCCCCTGCCGCCCTCGCGGCTCGTCGACACCATCGCCGACATCGCCGACCGCCTCCCGCCGTTCCAGCGGGCCACCGTCGGCATGCCCGGCATGATCCGGCACGGCGTCGTCGTGGCCACCCCGCACTACGTCACCCGGTCCGGGCCGCACACCCGCGTCGACCCCGAGCTCGTCGAGGCCTGGTCCGGCTGCGACATCCGCGCCGCCGTCGCGCAGCGCCTCGGCGTCCCCGCCCTCGTCCTCAACGACGCCGAGGTGCACGGCGCGGGCGTCGTCTCCGGCACGGGCGTCGAGCTCGTCCTGACGCTGGGCACCGGGCTCGGCTCCGCCCTGTTCGACGGCGGCCGGCTCGCCCCGCACCTCGAGTGGTCCCACGCCCCCGTGCGCCGGCTGACCACCTACGACGAGTACATCGGCCAGATCCAGCGCGCCCGGCTCGGCGACGGCCTGTGGTCCCGCCGCGTCCGGCAGGTCGTCGAGGGCCTGCGACCCGTCGTCCTGTGGGACCGGCTCTACCTCGGCGGCGGCAACTCCCGGCAGATCACCCCGCAGGTGCTCGCCCGGCTCGGCGACGACGTCGTCGTCGTGCCGAACCAGGCGGGCATCGTCGGCGGCGTGCGCGCGTGGCAGCTGGGAGGCGACGCCTGACCTCCGGGCCCGGGCCTAGCCCGCGTACGGCGCTGCGACGTCGAGGACCCACGTGACGCCGAACGGGTCGCGCACCATCCCGTAGAGCGGCGCCCACGGCGACGGGGCCAGCGGCACCAGGACCGTCGCGCCCGGTGCCGCGGCGAGCCGCTCCCAGCGCGACGAGATCTCCTCGACCGAGGCGCCGCGCACCGACACGTAGAACGCGTCCGTCCCCGCGTCCCACGGCCGGGCCGCCGGGACGTCGAACGCCATGACGTGGAAGCCCTCATCCGAGAGGACCTGACCCCAGAGCACCAGGTCCGTCTCGGCCGGGTCCTCGACGGGGCCGGCGTCGCCGTACGTGGCGATCGTCAGCTCGCCGCCGAACACGTCGCGGTTGTGCTCCAGGGCCGCCCGGGCGTCGCCGCGGAAGTTCAGGTGGGTCGTGGTCGTGATGGTCATGGTGCCTCCTCGACAGGTGGTGAGCGCGGCCGGTCGACCAGCGCAGGCATCACGATGGGCCCCGTTCCGGACAGGTGGTGTCCGGATAGCGCGGCAGGATGGGTTCGTGCCCACGACCGCGCCTCGGCTGCTCGCCCTGCTCTCGCTCCTGCAGGCGCAGCGCGACTGGCCCGCGGCGGTGCTCGCCGACCGCCTCGATGTCACCGACCGGACCGTGCGCCGGGACGTGGACCGGCTGCGCGAGCTCGGCTACCCCATCACCAGCACCCGCGGACGCGAGGGCGGGTACCGGCTCGCCGCCGGGTCGCGGCTGCCGCCCCTGCTGTTCGACGACGAGCAGGCCGTCGCGCTCACGGTCGCCCTGCGCACCGCCGCCGCGTCGGGTGCCGGCGTCGAGGAGGCCGCCGAACGTGCGCTGCGCGCCGTGCGTCAGGTGCTGCCCGCGCGGCTCGCCCACCGCGTGGACGCCGTGCCGGTCACGGTCATGACCGCCGCGGGCACGCCGACCGTCGACCCGGCGGTCCTCGTCGCGATCGGCGCGGCCGTGCGGGGGCGGGAGGTGCTGCGGTTCGGTTACGCCCGGGCTGCGGGTGCGGACGCGCACACGGGCGGCGCCGACGAGCCGCCGACCCGCCGCGTCGAGCCGCACCACCTCGTCGCGCGGAGCGGCCGCTGGTACGTCGTCGCGTGGGACCTCGACCGCGAGGACTGGCGGGTGTTCCGCGCCGACCGCGTCCGACCTCGTACGCCGGGTGGGGCGCGGTTCGCCCCACGGGACATCCCGGGCGGAAACGTCGAGGCGTTCGTCGCAGCCCGGTTCCGCGGGGCGGCCACGCCGGACGACGGCTGGCCGTGCCGAGGGACGCTCGTCCTCGACGCGGACGCCCGCGACGTCGCGCCGTTCCTGCTGGACGGGCTGGTCGAGGACGCGGGTCAAGGCCGGTGCCGCGTCACGCTGGGCTCCTGGTCGTGGGTGGCGCTGGCGGCCTCGGCGGCACGGTTCGACGCCGCGATCCTGCACGTCGAGCCGCAGGAGCTCGCCGACGCCTGCGCGCTGCTGGCGGACCGGTTCGCGCACGCCGCCGTCACGGCCCGGCACCAGCCGCCCGCGTGACCCGCGCGCGACCACCTCGTTCGGGCGAGACAGTCACGGACCGCCCGGCGTCCACCGTCCACCGGTGAGACCTCGCCGACGACCGCCCACCCGAGGTCCGTGCAGACCGTCGTCAGAACGGCGGACGTGACGCAGGCGGGCGCCCCGGTCCGGACAGGTGCAGCGTGGGCTCCTCGGTGCCGGGTCGCACTCGGAAGGCGTGCCCGGTGGGGGTGCGCCAGATGAACTCGCCGGCGGTGGGTTGGTGGACGCGCAGGATGCCGGCGGTCTTGAGCCTGTGGTGGGTGCGGCACAGCGGGCCGAGGTTGTGGGCGCAGGTGGTGCCCAGCGGTCGGGGTGGTGTGCCGTCGGGTGGCGGGTGGTACTCGCGGGTGTGGTCGAGGTCGCAGCGGGTGGCGGGCACGGGGCAGCCGGGTGCGGTGCAGTACTTGTCGCGGTGCCGGACGTGGTCGGCCAGGGCGGCCGGTGGCCGGTAGGTGGTGCGTCCGACGTCCAGGACGGTCTTGGACAGCGGGTCGGTGACGATGCGCTGCCAGGTGGAGCCGAGGTCCAGGGCCATCGCCCGGGCCTGCTGGGCGTCGATCGGCCCGTACCCGGCGAGGTCACCGGGTGCGTCGTCGGCGCCCAGGAGCGTGGCCAGGGACACCGTCAGGTGGACCACGGTCCGCGGGGCGGCCTCCCCCACGTCTCGAGGGCGGCCGGCCACGGCGTCCGCCGCAGCGGCAGCCCCGCCGGGCGCGACCTCCGCCGGCACAGCCTGCGCACCCTCGGGCTCCGCGTCGGGGCCGGCAACCAGCCCGAACGCGTCGTGGTGCTCGTGGGCGCCGTCGCGGCGCGAGGGCAGCACGGTGCCGTCGCCCGCGACCAGGTGCGCCGTGCGCCCGAGCACCCGGTCCAGGAGCTCGTCGGCGCGCAGCTGGTCCAGGGTCCGCGGGTCGCCGGCCTGCCGGGACCGGCGGGCCAGGGCGTCGAGCATCCCGTCGAGGCGCACGGCGTCCGCCGCGGGCAGCACGGCCCACAGCCCGGCCATGCCGTCCTGCAGGATCCGTGGCCGAGACACGGTCCGGGCGGCGCGGGCGGTGCGGTGCCGGTCCGCGGCGCCCTCGGGGTCGACCCGGTTCAACGCCCGGGCGACGTCGGCGCGGACCTGCCTGACCGACCGACCCGCGACCCGCGGCAGGACCTCGGCCTCGACCGCGGCCGCGACGTGCGCGGGCTCGTCCCCGGCGCCCTGCACGATCGCCCGCGTCTTGGCCGGCTCGATCCGCCCGTCGGCCAGGGCGGCACCGGTGCCGGCCAGGGCACCGGCGTAGGCGCGGCCCTCGCGGATCAGCAGCTTCGCCTCGCCCGGGGACACCAGCAGCCGCGCGGACAGGTCGGCCGCCGCCAGGTCGGCGTGCACGAACGCGGTGCCCTCGGGCAGCGACCGGCACACCGCCGCCAGGTCCGGGTGCCGCAGGTCCGGGTGCCGGGCCAGCGCCGCCGCGGCGGCGGCCTCCAGGGCGTGCGCACGCGCCGCGACCCGCCGGGCCTGCACGACCACCTCGGGCAGCTCGAACGACGGCAACGCCCCCAGGTCCAGGGCCTCCAGCTCCGCCAGCAGGCCCGGACCCGCCGGCATCGCGTCCAGCCGCTCCCCGAGCCCCTCGCCCGTGACCGGCGCACCCGCGGCCACCGCAGCACCACGGCCACGGTCGTCGGGGTCGGGCGCGGCGCGCCCCAGCGGGTCATCAGGCATACGACCACGCTAGGGACGCGCACCGACCCGCGACCGCGCCACCCGGACCAGCCTGGGGACGACGCCACAGCCTCACGCCTGTGGACGACTCGGCACCCGCCCGTCGAGCGCCGACACCGCGTCCACGGCACCCAGCACCGCCCGCGTGAACCCCACGGGCGCCGTCAGCGACACCAGGTGCGTCGCCCCCGGCACGACGACGAGCCGCCCGTCCCGGCACGCGCGCAGGAACCGGCGCTCCTCGCCCCGGAAGTGGTCGTACCGCCCGTTCACCAACCACACCGGCGCCTCGACCAGCGCGAGGTCCTCGACGGGCGTCGCCGCGCGCATGGCCCGGAGCACGTCGTCCATCACGTCGAGCGCGAACCCGCCCGCGGCCACGTCCGCCGCCGCGGCCGGGGACAGCACCCGGTCGACCATCCCCTGGTTCAGCCCCGCGCCCGCGTCCGGCAGCCGCGCGATGCCCCGGGCGAGCACCGCCCACCCGTCGACGAGCGCCACGAGCGGCCGGGTCGAGCACGCGGCGGCCACGAGCCCCGCGACCTGGTCCGGCCGTCGCGCCGCGTGCGCGATCCCGACGTACCCGCCGAGCGACAACCCGACGACGAGGGCGCGCCCGCCGACGGCGTCCACCCCGTCCGCGACGGCGGCGACCGCACCGTCGAGCGTGAACCGCTCCCCCCGCCGCTCCCCGTGGCCCGGCAGGTCGACGGCCAGGGCCCTGACCCCGTACGTCCGCAGCGCCTCGACCTGGGCGCGCCACATCGTCCGCGACGTGCGCAGCCCGTGCACGAGCACCACGGGGACCGTCATGCCCGCCACGCTACCCACGCTCCCCGCAGCACCACCCGACCCGGCTCGACCCGGACCGTGGCCCCACGCAGAAGGGCCCGGGCCCCGCGAGCGTCTGCTCGCGCGACCCGGGCCCTCCCGGTGCTGACGTCAGGTCAGGCCTTGTCGGCCTCGTCCTTCGTGTCGGCGGCCTCGGCCTCGGGGGCGTCGGTCGCGGTCTCCTCGACCGTGGTCTCCTCGGCGGGGGTCTCCTCCGCCGGGGTCTCCTCGGCCTTCGGCGCCGCCTTCTGCGCGGCCTTGGTCGCCTCGCGGACGACGGCCTGCTTCGGGGAGACGGGCTCGAGCACGAGCTCGATCACGGCCATCGGCGCGTTGTCGCCCTTGCGGGGGCCGATCTTCGTGATGCGGGTGTAGCCACCCTGGCGCTCGGCCATCTGCGGGGCGATCTCCACGAAGAGCTCGTGGACGACCGACTTGTCGCGGACGACGGTGAGGACGCGGCGGCGGGCGTGCAGGTCGCCGCGCTTGGCGAACGTCACGAGGCGCTCGGCGAGCGGGCGCAGGCGCTTGGCCTTGGCCTCGGTCGTCGTGATGCGCTTGTGCTCGAACAGCGAGGTGGCCAGGTTGGCCAGGATCAGCCGCTCGTGCGCCGGGCCGCCACCGAGCCGGGGACCCTTGGTGGGCGTAGGCATGTCGTTACTCCTTGGTTCCAGTGATGGGCCGGCGGGTCACGCTCGTGCGCGCGCCCGCCTCCCCGGCATCAGTACTGCTCGTCCTCGGTGAAGTCGCCCTCGTCGCCGTCGTAGTACGCGGCGGCGGTGGGGTCGAAGTCGAGCGGGCTGTCCTTGAGGGACAGGTTGAGCTCGGCCAGCTTCTCCTTGACCTCGGTGATCGACTTCGCACCGAAGTTGCGGATGTCGAGCAGGTCGGCCTCGGAACGCGCCACGAGCTCGCCCACGGTGTGGATGCCCTCGCGCTTGAGGCAGTTGTACGACCGGATGGTCAGCTGCAGGTCCTCGATCGGCAGCGCCAGGTCGGCGGCCAGGGCCGCGTCGGTCGGCGACGGGCCGATCTCGATGCCCTCGGCCTCGACGTTCAGCTCGCGGGCGAGGCCGAACAGCTCGACGAGCGTCTTGCCGGCGGACGCCAGGGCGTCGCGCGGGCTGATCGCCGGCTTGGTCTCGACGTCGACGACGAGCTTGTCGAAGTCGGTGCGCTGCTCGACACGGGTCGCCTCGACCTTGTAGGTCACCTTGAGCACCGGCGAGTAGATCGAGTCGACCGGGATGCGGCCGATCTCGGCCTCGAACGACTTGTTCTGGTTGGCCGACACGTAGCCACGGCCGCGCTCGACGGTCAGCTCGATCTCGAGCTTGCCCTTCTCGTTCAGCGTGGCGAGGTGCAGGTCCGTGTTGTGGACCTCCACGCCGGCCGGCGGCACGATGTCCGCCGCGGTCACGTCACCCGCACCCTGCTTGCGCAGGTACATCACGACCGGCTCGTCGTTCTCCGAGGAGACGACGAGGTTCTTGATGTTGAGGATGATCTCGGTGACGTCCTCCTTGACGCCCGGCACCGTGCTGAACTCGTGCAGCACGCCGTCGATCCGGATGCTCGTCACGGCCGCGCCCGGGATGGACGACAGCAGGGTCCGGCGCAGGGAGTTGCCGAGCGTGTAGCCGAAGCCGGGCTCGAGCGGCTCGATGGAGAACCGCGAGCGGTACTCCGAGATGACCTCTTCGGTCAGGGTGGGGCGCTGTGCGATGAGCACTTCGGGGTTCCTCTCAGCGTGCGTCCGCCATATGACGCAGCGCAGGTACTCGCTGGGCGGCGCGGGTCTCGGTCCACCCGCGCGACCGGCCGGCACCGCCGCGGGCGGGGGATCGCTCCCCCGCCCGTGGCGGCCCGGCTACGGGTCAGACGCGGCGGCGCTTCGGCGGACGGCAGCCGTTGTGGGCCTGCGGCGTCACGTCCTGGATCGAGCCGACCTCGAGGCCGGCCGCGGTCAGGGAGCGGATCGCGGTCTCGCGACCGGAGCCCGGGCCCTTGACGAAGACGTCGACCTTCTTCATGCCGTGCTCGGCGGCCTTGCGCGCGGCGGCCTCGGCGGCCATGCCCGCGGCGTACGGGGTCGACTTGCGCGAGCCCTTGAAGCCCACGTCGCCGCCCGACGCCCAGGAGATCACGGCGCCGCTGGGGTCCGTGATCGAGATGATCGTGTTGTTGAAGGTGCTCTTGATGTGCGCCTGGCCGTGGGAGACGTTCTTCTTCTCCTTGCGGCGCGGCTTGCGCACGGAACTGCGGGTCTTGGGAGGCATGTGCTCGTTCTCTCTCGCTGCTGGTCGTGAGGTCGGTGCCCCGTCGCGGCGCGGGCGGCTGTCCGTGGACAGGCCCGGCGGGCCGCGGGCGGGTTACTTCCGGCCGGCCTTCTTCTTGCCGGCGACGGTGCGCTTCGGGCCCTTGCGGGTGCGCGCGTTGGTCTTGGTGCGCTGACCACGCACCGGCAGGCCGCGGCGGTGACGCAGGCCCTCGTAGCTGCCGATCTCGACCTTGCGGCGGATGTCCGCGGCGACCTCGCGGCGGAGGTCGCCCTCGAGCTTGAAGTTGCCCTCGAGGTAGTCGCGGAGGGTGACGAGCTGGGAGTCGTCCAGGTCCTTGACGCGGAGGTCCGGGCTGATGCCCGTCGCGGCCAGGGTCTGCTGGGCGCGGGTACGGCCGACGCCGTAGATGTAGGTGAGCGCGATCTCGAGCCGCTTCTCGCGGGGGAGGTCGACGCCGACAAGACGTGCCATGTGCCTTTCGGCTCCTTGGACTTCGATCGGAGGTCTGCCGCACCGTCCTCCCGCGGGTCTGCGGGCCCCGGCCTCCGAGCCGGGGGTTCACCGGTGGCGACCCGCCGTGGCGGGTGCGCTGCCGGTTCGGCGATGCGCTGGTGCCGGTCCGTCAGGATCCGGCGGCGGTGCTGCTCAGGTGCGTCCCGAGCGGCAGGGCGTTCAGCCCTGGCGCTGCTTGTGGCGCAGGTTCTCGCAGATCACCTGGACGCGACCGTGCCGGCGGATCACCTTGCACTTGTCGCAGATCTTCTTGACGCTGGGCTTGACCTTCATGGCCTGTTCCTCCGCCGCCGATGCGCCGTGGTCCCTCGCGGGACGCAGGCCGACGGCGATGCTCGTTCGGTCGGTTACTTGTAGCGGTAGACGATGCGCCCGCGGGACAGGTCGTACGGGCTCAGCTCGACCACCACCCGGTCCTCGGGGAGGATCCGGATGTAGTGCTGGCGCATCTTGCCCGAGATGTGGGCGAGCACCTTGTGACCGTTGGTGAGCTCCACGCGGAACATCGCGTTGGGGAGAGCCTCGATCACGCTGCCCTCGATCTCGATGACACCGTCCTTCTTCGCCATGTCCTCCGCTAACTCTTGTCCTGAACTGCCGGTCCACGCCGTCGTCTCCCCCCGGCGGTGCCGACGGGTCCGGTGCGGACGTGGTGGACGTGCCCTGGTCCTGACGTCCGGCGACCGTCCTGCACGCGCGCGACCGCGGTGCGGTCGGCTCGGGCGGGACGTGCGACAGCGCGAGGGCGCACACCCAACGGACGATCATACGCCATCGGGCGGCGTCCGAGAAACGGGGTGCGGTCCGTCAAGCGGACGCGCCGGTGCCGGGCACGACGGGGTCAACGCCCGTGGCGCGCGGGTTCTTCCCGCGCGCCACGGGCGCCACGCCGCCCTCGTCGGGCCCGGTGCCGGCCCCGCCGTCCCGGGCCCGCGTCAGGCCCGGTGCCGGCTCTGCCGCCCCGGGGAGGCCACCCGCATCCCGCGCACCGGGCGCCGCCCCTGCGCGAGCGCGATCAGCGCCGCGCCAAGCGCGAGCAGCACGCCGGCCGCGACGAGCGGCCACGCGGCGTCGGACCCGGTGGTGGCGAGGTCGCCGCCGGGCGCGGTGACGGTCGCGCCGCCGGTGCGCTCGACGGGCTCGCTCCACGCGACGTCCTCGGCGGCGAGCACCTCGAACCGGTAGCCGCGCCCGTCGACGTCCACCGTCGCCGTGTTGGTGACGTCGGCGCCCGCGGCGGTGAGGCCGGTGACGACCCGCACGGTGGCGGACTCCCCCGCCGGCAGCGAGCCGTCGTGGTCGCAGGTGACGACCCGGTCGACGGCGACGCAGGCGAACCCGGTGCCGGAGGCCGACCGGAAGGTCAGCGACCCGGGCAGGGCGTCGACGACGGTGAAGCCGGCGTAGGCGTCCTGGGTGCCGGTGGACATCACGGTGACGTCCCACGTGATGCTGTCCGCGGTCCGCGCGACGGGGACCTTGCGCAGCGCGAGCTGCACGTCGTCCGCGAGGACGAGGCCGAAGTCGAGCGTGGTGTCGGACCCGCCGCCGAGGAGGACCTCGGAGGTCGCGGTCCAGGTGGACGAGTCGAGCGCCCGGTCGGCGCCGGCGCCCGCGACGGTCGGCGCGTAGCCGGCGAGGGCGTCGGCGGACGCGAGCCGGTCGATCCGCACGACGTACTCCCCCGGCAGCAGGCCGTCGAAGGCGTACGCGCCGTCGGCGTCGGTGGTCACCGGTCCCACGGCCGCGCCGGAGGCGTCGGTGACCGGGCGCCCGTCGGCGGTCCGCAGCTCGACGACGACGCCGGGGACGCCCGGCTCGCCGGCGCCCTGCAGGCCGTCGAGGTCCTCGTCGAACCAGACGAGGTCGCCGACGGACACGGGCCGCTCGACGAGGCCCGCGTCCCACGTGTCGTCCACGAACGCGGCGGTGAGGCCGTCGGCGGCGGTGGCGGGGCGCACGCCCGGGGTCCCCGGGCCCACGGTGATCGCCGGGGTGCGGGCGACGCCGGGGGCGGTCTCCTCGACGTCCGAGTCGGCGTCGGCGCGCGGGGCGGCCGTGGCGCGCGGGGTCGTCCAGGTGTAGCGGGCCGCGTCGGACGCGCCGAGCTCGAGCTCGACGCGGTACGTGCCCGGCTCGAGCAGGTCGAACCGCCAGCGCCCGTCCGCGTCGGTCGCCGTCCGGGCGACCTCGGCGTCGGACGCGTCGAGCAGCCGGACGGTGACGCCCGGGAAGGACGGCTCGCCGGCGTCCTGGACGCCGTCGCGGTCGGTGTCGAGCCACACCCGGTCGCCGAGCGCCCACAGGGGGCGGAACCCGAAGTCCAGGGTGTCGTCGGCCTCGCCGCCCACGAGCGGGACGGCCGTCGACGCGGAGCCCGTGTCGGAGTCGGTCGCGGGGTCGCCCGCCCCGATGGCGGTGGGCACGTACGGCGCGAGCGCCGCGGCGGAGGCGGCCGAGTCGACCGTCACGGTGTACGACCCGGGCAGCAGGCCGGTGAAGGCGTACGCCCCGTCGGCGTCGGTGGTGACCGGGCCGACGGGCGTGCCGGCGAGGTCGGTGACCGGGTCGCCCGCGGCGTCCGCGAGCGTGAGCACCACGCCGGGCAGGCCGGGCTCGCCGGCGTCCTGCACGCCGTCGCCGTCGACGTCGACCCACACCCGGTCGCCGACGCGCACGGGCAGCTCGGCGAGGCCGGCGTCCTGGGTCGGGTCCGCGTAGTCGGCGTCGACGCCGGCCCAGACCGGGTCGCCGGCCAGGTCGGACACCGCCGCGAGAGACGCCCCGGGCGCGAGGCTGAACGCCGCGGTCCGGCCGACGCGCGCCGTCGCGGCGATCACGGACGAGTCGCCCGCGGGGTCGCCCACGAGCGCGGACGTGAACGTCCACCGCGCGGCGAGGGCGTCGGGCAGCTCGACCTCGACCCGGTAGGTGCCCGGGTCGAGCGCGTCGAAGACGTACGAGCCGTCCGCGCCGGTGACGGTGGTCGCCAGGACGGCGTCGCCGGCGCCGAGCAGGCGCACGGTCGCGCCCGCGACGGCGGCCTCGCCGGCGCCCTGGCGGCCGTCGCGGTCGGCGTCGAACCACACGCGGTCGCCGACGGCCAGCGGCCGCCACTGCAGACCCGCGTCGTGCGAGACGTCGACCTGGGTCGCGACGAGGTCCGGGTGGGCGTCCTGCCAGGCCTGCGGCATGGACCCGACGGCGGTGGTCTCGCTGCCACCGGCGCCGAGCACCACGCCCGCGTCGACGGCGGTGGCCGGCGCGGCCGGGTCGACGACGGCGTCGGAGTCGACGGTGTCGTCGAGGCCCGCGCCCACCCCGGTGTACCGGTACTGCGCGGCGAGCGCGCCGGGCAGCGTGTACACGAGGTCGTAGGTCCCGGCGGGCAGGCCGTCGACCAGCCACTCGCCGTCCGCGTCGGTCTCGGCGGAGGCGACGTACGTCGTGCTGCCGCCGGAGACGGCGAGCACGTCGACGGTCACGCCGGGCACGCCGGGCTCGACCGCGGTGTCGGCGGACTGCCGGCCGTCGCGGTCGGCGTCGAGCCACACGCGGTCGCCGACGGCCACGAGCGGGTCGGCCCCGACGGCGGCGAGGGCGAACCGGGCGCCGGCCTTGAGCGGGACGGACGTCACGTCGGACGGCCGCCCGGCGGCGTCGTCGGCCGGCACGCGGAACGCGAAGGAGCTCCAGGTGTCGGCGGCGGCGCGCGCCCCGGACAGCGGGGTGCGCATCGCCCACTGGACGCGGACGGACTCGCCGGAGGAGAACCGGTCGGCGGAGGTGAAGCTCACGACGAACTTCAGGCCGGTCACGCGCGCCGCCTGGGCCGCCGGGACCTGCTGCCCCGGGGTCAGCGCGGTGGCCGACCACGTCGACGGCACCGGGTCGAACGCGGCGCTGGCGGCGAGGCCGCCCTGCCGGTAGTCGGCCGTGGTGGTGTAGACGGCGACGGTGGCGCCCGCCGGGAGGCCCGCGGCGGTGACGAGGGTCGGCACGACGCCGTCCCAGACGGGCCGCCACTGGCTGCCGCGGCTGCCGGACGCGGTGCCGTCCATCGCCGGGTAGTCGCCCGTGGTCGGGAGCATGGAGATCATCTCGAGCCGGTCGGTCGCGATCGTGGCGCGGCTGGTGACCTGCACCTGCCACTGCGTGGTCGAGCCGGCCGTGGTCACGGCGGAGCAGGGGAAGCGGTACCAGTCGCGGTCGTCGGCACCCGTGCCGCGCGGGGCGCAGTCGGCGGACTGGCCGGCGCGCGCCGGGGTGGTGCGGACGGCGCCCTGACTGCCGGCGGCGTCGCGGACCCACTCCTCGGAGACGTAGACGTTCGCGCCGCCGATGGTGACGGCGCCGGCGCGGGCGAGGCAGGACGCGGTGGCCGCGTCGTAGCTGCCCGGTGCGCAGGCGGTGCCGCCGTCGTTGCCGGTGGGCGCGGCCTGCACGGGGCGGGTCGCGGACGCGGCGGTGGCCGTGTTGACGATGGACGTCGTCGACAGGTCGGTCGCGATGCGGAGCCAGACCAGGACCTCGACGCCGGCACCGGGGGCGAGCCGGCTGTCGGCCGGGAACGTCACGGTGAGCAGGCCCTCGCGCTCGGCGACGTCGGGGTCGCCGAGCGGGTTCGCGCCGCCGCCGGCGGCCTGGACGACCACCGGGGCCTGGCCCTCGGGCGCGGCGCCGTAGACCAGCGAGCCGTCCTCGGGCAGCCGGTCGGTGACGACCAGGCCGGTGAGGTCGGCGGCGTTCGTGCCGCTCGCGGTGTTGGTGACGGCGATCCGGTACCGGACGAGGTCGCCGGGTGCGCGGGACGCGGCGTCGAGCTCGGCCTTCTGCACCCGGATCGTGGCGGCACCCGCGTGCACGGTGGTGCCGACGGGTCCGGCGGTCTGCGCCTGCGAGCCGAGGTCGGCGCGCAGGGCCTGGGCGGTCACGGAGTTGCTGATCGTGCCGCGGGCGCTCTCGCCCGGGTTCGCGGTCAGCTCGGCCCGGCCCTGGTACCGCCAGCCGTCCGCGCCGACGGCGCTGGGCAGGCCGCCGGTGCGGAGCTCCTCCCGGAGGGTGCCGGCGAGCACGACGCGGCCGTAGCCCTGGCCGGGGGCGGGGATCGTCGAGCCGTCGGTGTCGAGGAACCGCACGCGGACGCCGATGACGTCCGCCGCCTGGACGCCGTGCTGCGGCGCGAGGGCGGCGAGGTCGAACGTCCCCGTCGGCACCACGGCGCCCCAGGCCTGCCAGTCCTGCGTCCCGGCGTAGCTGCCGTCGGCGGCGACGTCGAGGTCGGCGCCGGCGACGAGGACCTCGAGCTCGGCGCGCTCGACCCCGGACGGCACGGACTGCACGGCCACCGTCCGGAGGCCGACCGCGTTGAAGAACCGCGGGTCCGCGTCGGTGAGCAGCAGCTGGTCGGCCGGGGTGAGGCCGAAGTTCTGCACGGACAGCGTGCTGGTGACCGCCGGCGTCGCGGCGTCGCGCTGCACGTCGACGGGCGAGACGGTCACGGTCGGGAACGCCTCGAGCTGGGCGCCCCGGAGGGTGACGGCGTCGTGGGCGGTGCCGGAGGCGGTGCCCGGCGCGCAGGTGGGGGTGCGGGACATGCCCCGTGTCTCGTCCGCGCAGACGCGCGCGTCGGTGACGCGGGCCTCGGCGACGTTGGCGATCGTGACCTCCTCGCCCTGCCCGGAGACCGCGCTCGCCTCGGGGACGTCGCCGGAGACCCGGTTGTGCGCCAGCAGGCGGGTGCCGAGCACCAGGCGGGCCTGGTTCGTCCAGGCGATGCGCCCGGTGTAGCGCACCTGCACGCCGACGACGGCGGCCAGCGCGGCCTCGTCCGCGTCGAGCAGCTCGGCCCGCGGGACGGTCCGGTGGGTCACGGCACCGTCGACCGCCCGCTCGTACAGGACGACCTCGACGGCGGAGGCGCCCGGCAGGCCGGACGCGTCGGTGAGCTCGCGGACGTCGGTGATCGCGAAGGCCGCGAACGGCGCGTCGGCGTCGATCGAGGTGGCGGTGTCGATGCCGCGCGGCTCGGTCAGGACGAGCTGGTCGACCCGGGTGCCGGAGGCGCTGGCGGCAGTCGCGGTCAGGGTGGCGGTGGGCCACGCCGACGGAGGCGCGGCCGACGGGTCGACGGGCAGCGCGAGGTCGTGCAGGTTGCTGCTGCCGGTCAGCGGGCTGCCGTTGGCGTCCCGGAGCCAGGTCTTGGTGGCGGTGGCGCCGAGCGAGGCGGGCTGCACGGTCACGGTGCGCTCGCCGACCGGGTTCACCGGGCCGCCGAGGTCCACGGCCGAGCCGTCGGACGACGCGGTCCCGGTCACGGCGCCGGAGTTCTCGACGGCACCGGGCGCGGAGCCGGTGTAGGTGTACGCGTCGTTTACCGGCTCCCCCGTCGCGCGGGAGGTGTCCCGCAGCGCGAAGGTGAGCGCGACCTTGCGCGCGGGTGCGTCCGTCGTCGCGACGGCGCCCGTGGTCAGCGTGCCGAGCAGGCCGCGGCGCCAGTCGGAGGCGGCGAGCGCCTGCCGCTCGGAGTCCGGGCGCGCGGCGTACACGAGCTGCACGCCGCCGATCCGGGCCCGCAGGCTCGCCGACTGCACGGCCACGCCCGGGAACGACCCGGCGTACGGGAAGGCGCCCTGCGCGGCGGCCCCGCCGAACGCGACGTCGGAGCGGGCCGCCGCGGGGTTCGTGCGGTCGGCCCAGGCGGAGCCGGTCCACACGCGGGTCGCCAGCGACTCCCAGCGGTCGTCCACGACGTCGAACACCCGCACGTCGGTGACCCGGTCGAACACGAGGTACGGGTCGTAGACGCCCGAGGCGGCGGCGCCGGAGGTGATGGGCTGGACGCCGGACAGGTCGAAGGTGTCGTAGAAGCTGCCGGCGACGCCCGTCGCCGGGTTCTGCTTCGCGCCGGTGACGCCGTTCGCGTCGGTGACCGTCACGCTCGACAGGTCCTCGCCGCCGGTGCCCCAGGTGAGCGTCGCGGTGGTCGCGTCGCCGTTGCCCTCGGTCCGGTCGCGGTTGTCCATCGTCTTGACCAGCGCGGGGTAGCCGCCGGTGCCGGTGCCGCCGAGCATCTGCACCGTGTCGGAGACGCGGCGGACCGCGCTGGTGACGACGAAGCCCTCGATGGCCGCGGACGAGGTGATCTGGGCGACGTTCGTGCGGTCGGCGCCGTCCGCCCAGGTCCCGGCGGTGATCCCGGACCGGAGGGCGAAGGTGATCCGGACGCGCGCGCGGTCGCCGTTGGCGAACGTCCCGCCCCCGGGCCGCGTGACGACGACCCGGACGCCGCGCCAGGCGGAGGTGTCCCCGAGCGCGGCGGTGGAGCCGGTGTAGTCGACCCACTGCGGGTCCGTGGCGGTGTAGTACTGAAGCTGCGCGGACCCGCCCGCGGGCACGGTGGCCTCGAGGGAGGTGGGCGCGAACGCGGTCCACCACGCGGCGCCGGTGGTCCCGCCGGTGGCGGCGGTGCGCGACGCGGCGCTGTCCTCGAGGGTCAGCGTGTCGGGCAGGTGCCCGCTCCCCCCGCTCAGCGGTCGGGCGGTCGCCTCCAGCACGGCGTTGACGGTCGCGCCCGCGGTCCGGGTGACGTACGGCTCGGCGACGTACTTGGTGCCGGCGACGTCGACGGTGGGGACGGCCACGGACACGGTGGCCGCGGTGACGGGGCGGTTGCCGCTCGCCTGGGTGCGCGGCGTCACGGCGGAGGTGTCGGTGCCGAGCCGGGTGGTCGCGACCGTGTGCACGGCGTACGTCGTCGCGGTGCTCGAGGTCGCGGTGCGCGCGAGGTACGGCAGGGTGACGGAGGCGCCCATCGGGACCGCGGCGCCGGTGCCGCGCACGGTGGCGCGGAAGCCGGTGACCTCGGACCAGGACGCGAGGCCGAACGCCGCCGGGTCGGTCGGGACGGCCGGCGCCGTCGCGTCGAGGTCGACGGTGTGCTCGGTCGTGCCGACGAGCACGGTCAGCTCGAGGCGGGCGGGGCCGGTGAGGCCCTGCACCGCGACTCCCGAGCCGTCCGCGCTGTCGGTGGCGCCGGCGGCGGTGCCGCGCGCGGCGCCGAAGCCCGCGAAGGACAGGCCCGAGCCGAACCGGTTGGCGAGGGCCGGGAGGTCGGGGTCCAGGGCCGCGTTCGTGGCGGAGACCTGCGCCGCGGTGGCCGGGACCTCGACGACGAGGGCGTCCACGGCGCGGCGGGACCAGTTGGTGCCGGCCGCGGTGCCGCGGACGAAGCCGCCGCCGTACACCGGGGTGCTGAGGCCGACGAGCGCGGTCGCGGAGCCCGCGTAGGCGCGCGGGTCGTAGATCCGGAAGCCCCGCGTGTCGGTGGTGGTGGCGGAGGTGGTCGCGCCGCGCACGGCCCGCGTGGTCGCGGTGCCGGTCACGGTGAGCGTGTTCATGTCGGAGGCGGCGGAGAAGGTCGCGGCGCCCGCGGTGACGTAGTCGGCCTTGGCGCCGGTCCGCGCGACGGGCGTCGCGTCCTGGCTGAGGTGCTCGCGCACGTCGACCCGCAGCGTGGCGGGCGAGCCGGAGGCGACGAGGCCCCCGGTCGCCGCGGCGAACACGACCTGCAGGCCGGTGAGGCGGGACCGCGTGGTCGCGTCGAGCCCGGCGAGCAGGTTCCCCGCGGCGTCCGCCCCCGTCGCGGTGCCGATCGTGACCCGCACGGGGCTGCCCGAGCCCGTCCAGGTCCACCCGGTGAGGGTCGCGGTGGAGGCGCCGGCGGGCCAGGTCGTGATCGCGAGGCCGGTCAGGTCGGTGAGCATCCCGACGGTGCCGGCCGCCGGCGCGTTCGCGGGGTTGCTGCCGCCCCAGGTGAGCGTGAGGTTCTCGGCTGGGTCGCCGGTGAGGGCGCCGGCGACGGTCGCGCTGTTCGTCGGGGTCTCGGCGCCGTCCTCGACGCCCGAGAGCCAGCCCTCGCGGGACCAGCTGACCTGCGTGCTGGTCGCCAGGTTCACCGGGAAGTCGCCCGTGATCCGGACCCGGCCCCTCGTGCCGACGCCGCCCGTCGCCGTCGGCGTGGCGGTGATGGTCCCGGTCTGCGTGCCGCCCCCGTTCGGCGTGACCAGCCGGGTCGACAGGCGCAGGTCCCCGCTGACGCCCGACTGCAGGCCGGTGAGGCCGTCCGAGGTGGTGCTGGTGAACCGCACGGAGAACGCGGCCGCGGCGGCGTAGTCCGCGGTCGCGGTGCCGCCGACGGCGTCGGCCCAGTACTGCACGGTCGCGCCCAGGCCGGAGACGTCGAGCGCCTGCGTCAGGCGGAGCGCGTCGAGCGCCACGTCCATCGTCGCGTGCTCGCAGGACGACTCGTCGCCGGCGCACCGGTAGCCCAGGGTGCTGCTGACGGTGCCCGCCGCGGGGCTCGCGGTGTACGCCGCGTCGAACCCGAACTCCGGGTCGGCGGGCGGGGCCGCCTGCGCCGTGGCGCCCGAGGTCACCGAGAAGCCGGTGACGGTGAGCACCGGGTCGGCTGCGGCGACGGCCGCGGGGGCGGTGGTGGCCACCACGAGGGGGGCGAGCAGCGCACCCACGACCGCGAGCACGGCGGGGCGGCGGAGCAGCAGGCGGAGACGGGGCGAGGCAGGCATGCGGGGGTTCCCGGGGGCAGGCGCGGGTGCGCGGCGACGAGGCACCGCGCAGAGGGGGACGCCCTACCTTCGGCGGGCACCTGACCCGTCATGAGTCCGCTATGGGGTGAAAGCACCCCTCTGACCTGGTCTGTCCGCTTTGGGGTGAGGTGCTAGCACCCGCCCGGGGGACCGGATTCACCCGCCCGTGGCTCCGGGCCGGGCGCCGGGGTGACCCCGGGGACGGCGAGACCCACCGCCCCGCGGCGGGGAGGTGGGTCTCGTCGAGCGTGCTGCGGCCGGTCAGCCCAGCGGAGCGACGGTCACGCCGCGCGCGCCCAGCTCGGCCGCGCCGCCGTCGACGGCCGTGAGCACCCAGATGCCGCCGTCGTGCAGGGCGACCGAGTGCTCCCAGTGCGCCGCGCGGGCGCCGTCGGCCGTGACGACCGTCCAGTCGTCGTCGAGCACCTCGGTCGCGTGGCCGCCCCGGGTGATCATCGGCTCGACGGCCAGGCACATCCCGGCGCGCAGCTTCGGGCCGCGGTCGCGGGACCGGTAGTTCAGCACGTCCGGCGGCTGGTGCATGGCGGAGCCGATGCCGTGCCCGACGTAGTCCTGCACGATGCCGAACGGCACGCCGCCGTTGACGGAGGCGTCGGCGGCCGCGACCGCGTCCTCGACCGCGTCGCCCACGACCGCGAGCCGGTCGGCGATCCCGCCGCCCTCGCCGGCGAGCGCGGCGATGCCGTCCCACATGCAGCGCTCGGTCAGGTCCGCCAGCGCCTGGTCGGCCGGGTCGGCGTCCGGCAGCACCAGGGTGAGCGCCGAGTCGCCGTGCCAGCCCTCGACGATCGCGCCGCAGTCGATCGACACCACGTCGCCCGGCTGCAGCACGCGGCCGGACGGGATGCCGTGCACGACCTCGTCGTTGACCGACACGCAGATGGTCGCCGGGTAGTCGTAGTACCCGAGGAACGACGGCAGGGCGCCGGCGTCCGCGATCACCGCGGCGGCGACGGCGTCCAGGTCGGCGGTCGTGGCACCCGGCACCGCGGCCGCGCGGGCCGCCGCCAGGGCGTCCGCGACCACGAGCCCGGCGCGCCGCATGAGCAGCACCTGGTCGGGCGTCTTGAGCTCGATCTTCTCGCGTCCGAACACGACTCCCCCGCCGGTCAGCCGACCTGCGAGGCGAGGGCCGCGAGCAGCCGCTCGGTGACCTCGTCGACCTCGCCGATGCCGTCCACGCGGACCAGCAGGTCGCGCTCGGCGTACAGCCCCGACACGGGGGCGGTCTGCTCGGCGTAGACGTCCAGGCGGCGGCGGATCACCGGCTCGGTGTCGTCCGCGCGGCCCTCGATCTCGGCACGCTTCAGCAGCCGCTCCACGACGACGTCCGCGTCCGCGGTGATCTCGAGCGCGGCGTCCAGCGCGCGGCCGTCGGCCTCGAGGATCGCGTCGAGCTCGCCGACCTGCGCCGTGTTGCGCGGGTAGCCGTCGAGCAGGAAGCCCTGCGCGGCGTCCGGCTGCGCGAGCCGGTCCCGCACCATCGCGTTCGTGACCTCGTCCGGGACGAGCTCGCCGCGCGCGGTGTACTCCTGCGCGGTGCGGCCGAGCTCGGTGCCGCCCTTGATGTTGGCGCGGAAGATGTCGCCCGTCGAGATCGCCGGGACGCCGAGGCGCTCGGCCAGGCGCGCGGCCTGGGTGCCCTTGCCGGCCCCGGGAGGGCCGAGCAGGACGAGGCGGGCGGTGGAGCCGGAGTCGTGGCTCATCGGAGGAACCCTTCGTAGTGGCGCTGCTCGAGCTGCGACTGGATCTGCTTCACCGTCTCGAGGCCGACGCCCACGACGATGAGGATCGACGAGCCGCCGAACGGGATGTTCGTGCCGACGCCCAGGACGATGAACGCGATCGTCGGGATCAGCGCGACCAGCGCGAGGTACAGGGACCCGGGCGCCGTGATGCGGGTGATCACGTAGTCCAGGTACTCGGCCGTGGGACGGCCGGCGCGGATGCCGGGGATGAACCCGCCGTACCGCTTCATGTTGTCCGCGACCTCGTCCGGGTTGAACGTGATCGCCGTGTAGAAGTAGCAGAAGAAGATGATCAGCAGGACGTACAGCGCGATGTGCAGCGGCGCGTCCGTGGCGGCGAGGTTGTTCGCGACCCACTGCTTCCAGCCGGCGGTCTGGTCGCCGAAGCCGGCGAGCAGGGCGGGGACCTGGAGCAGGGACGACGCGAAGATCACCGGGATGACGCCGGCCATGTTGATCTTGATCGGGATGTACGTGGAGGACCCGCCGTAGGTGCGGCGCCCGACCATGCGCTTGGCGTACTGCACCGGGATGCGGCGCTGGGACTGCTCGACGAAGACGACCAGCGCGATGACCAGGACGATGATCGCCATGATCACCAGGAACGCGCCGATGCCGCCGGAGCCGCCCGCGATCGACCACATCGCGCCCGGGAAGGACGCGGCGATCGAGGTGAAGATGAGCAGGGACATGCCGTTGCCGACGCCGCGCTCGGTGATGAGCTCGCCCAGCCACATGATGAGGCCGGTACCGGCGGTCATCGTGATGATCATGAGCAGCGTCGTGACGATGCTGTCGTCCGGGATCACGTCGACGGAGCAGCCCTGGAAGAGCTGGCCGTTGCGCGCCGTGATGATGACCGTCGTCGACTGCAGGACCGCCAGGCCGATGGTCAGGTACCGCGTGTACTGCGTGAGCTTCGCGGTGCCCGACTGGCCCTCCTTGTGCAGGGCCTCGAACCGCGGGATGACCACGCGGAGCAGCTGGATGATGATGCTCGCGGTGATGTACGGCATGATCCCGAGCGCGAACACCGACAGCTGCAGCAGCGCACCGCCGCTGAACAGGTTCACCAGGCCGAGCAGCGTGTTCGACTCGCCCTGGTCGATGCAGATCTGCACGTTCGGGTAGGACACGCCCGGCGTCGGCAGGAACGAGCCGATGCGGAAGACCACCATGATGCCGATGGTGAACAGCAGCTTGCGCCGCAGGTCGGGTGTCCTGAACGCCCGCACGAATGCGCTGAGCACGTGTCCTCCTGCTCCGCCGAAGCGGGATGTCGTCGAGGCGTCCGGCACGCCGCGCGCCGGTCCGTCGTCGGGTCGGGCGCACCGCGGCGCCCGACGCCCTGCCGAACCCTAACGGACTTCCGTCCCTGGGTGGGCATCGCCCCACGGCCGTGCGGCCGTGGCGGCGGCGGGGTCACGGGCCGCGACGGGCCCGGTCCCCCGGGGAAAGCCGAACGGGGCCGGCGGGGCGTGGAGCCCTCGCCGACCCCGTTCGTCTGGGATCAGTCCTGCGCGACGCTGCCGCCGGCGGCCAGGATCTTCTCCTTGGCCGAACCGGAGTACGCGTCGACGGCCACGGCCACCTTCACCGTGAGCTCGCCGGTGCCGAGCACCTTGACGGGCTGGCCCTTGCGGACCGCGCCCTTCGCGACCAGGTCCGCCACCGTGACGTCGCCGCCGTCGGGGTAGAGCGCCGACAGCTTGTCCAGGTTCACGACCTGGTACTCGACCCGGAACGGGTTCTTGAAGCCGCGGAGCTTGGGCAGCCGCATGTGCAGCGGCATCTGCCCGCCCTCGAAGCGCTCCGGCACCTGGTACCGGGCCTTGGTGCCCTTGGTACCGCGACCGGCGGTCTTGCCCTTGGACGCCTCACCACGACCCACGCGAGTCTTGGCGGTCTTGGCACCCGGGGCCGGACGCAGGTGGTGCACCTTGAGCGTGCCGCCGGCACCCTCGGTCGCCTGCGCCTCGGCCTTGGGGGCCTTGGCCGCGGCGGCCTTGGGGGCCTTCGCCTTCGCAGCCGGCTTCTCCTCGGCAGCCGCCTCGGCCTCGGCCTTCGCCTTGGTCGTGCGGGCCGGGGCCTTGCGGGCCGGCTTCTCGGCGGCGGACGACTCGGTCGCCGTCGCCTTCTTGGCGCGCGTGGCCTTCGGAGCCGCGGCAGCGGTCTCCTCGACCTTCTCGGTCTCCTTCTCCGCCATCGTCACTCCACCTCCTCGACCGCGACCAGGTGCGTCACCGTCTTGACCATGCCGCGGATCTCAGGACGGTCCTCCTTGACGACGACGTCGCCGATCCGCTTGAGGCCCAGGGTGCGCAGCGTGTCGCGCTGGTTCTGCTTGCCGCCGATGGCGGACTTCGTCTGGGTCACCTTGAGGCGGGCCATCAGGCACCCACCTTCTCCGTCTTGGCCGCACGACCCGCCGCCTGCGCCTTGAGCAGCGGCGCCGGGGCGACGTGCTCGAGCGGCAGGCCACGGCGCGCCGCCACGGCGGCCGGCTCCTCGAGACCCTTCAGCGCCGCGACCGTGGCGTGCACGATGTTGATGGCGTTGGAGGAGCCGAGGGACTTGGACAGGATGTCGTGGACGCCGGCGCACTCGAGCACCGCGCGCACCGGACCACCGGCGATCACGCCGGTACCCGGGGACGCGGGACGCAGGAAGACGACACCGGCGGCGGCCTCACCCTGGATGGGGTGGGTGATGGTGCCCTGGATGCGGGGGACGCGGAAGAAGTTCTTCTTCGCCTCCTCGACACCCTTGGCGATCGCCGCGGGCACCTCCTTGGCCTTGCCGTAGCCGACACCGACCGTGCCGTCGCCGTCGCCGACGACCACCAGGGCGGTGAAGCTGAACCGGCGACCACCCTTGACGACCTTGGCCACGCGGTTGATCGACACGACGCGCTCGAGGAACGCGCTCTTCTCGGCGGCGTCGCCCCGGCGGCCGTCGCGACGACCGCCGTCGCGGCGGTCACCGCCACCCTGGCCCTGGGGAGCGCCCGTGTTGCTGCGCTGAGGAGCAGCCATCAGTGGATCCTCTTCTTCGATGCGGGAATGGTCGTCGTCACAGCGCCAGACCGCCCTCGCGGGCGGCGTCGGCCACTGCGGCCACACGCCCGTGGTACTTGTTGCCGCCGCGGTCGAAGACCACCGCGTCGATGCCGGCCGCCTTGGCGCGCTCGGCGATCAGCTCGCCGACGCGACGGGCCTTGGCCGTCTTGTCGCCCTCGGCGGCACGCAGGTCCACCTCGAGGGTCGAGGCGGAGACCAGGGTGCGGCCCACGGCGTCGTCGACGACCTGCGCGACGAGGTTGCGGTTCGACCGGGTGACGACCAGGCGGGGACGCGCGGCGGTGCCGGCGACCTTCTTGCGCAGCCGCAGGTGGCGGCGGCGACGGGCCTTGAACTTGCCCTTACCGATGATGCTGATCGCCATGGCTCACTTACCAGCCTTTCCGACCTTGCGGCGGACGTTCTCGCCCGCGTAGCGCACGCCCTTGCCCTTGTACGGCTCGGGCTTGCGGATCTTGCGGATGTTCGCGGCGACCTCGCCCACCTGCTGCTTGTCGATGCCCGAGACCGAGAACTTGGTCGGGGACTCGACGGCGAAGGTGATGCCGGCGGGCGGCGTCACGGACACCGGGTGGCTGAAGCCGAGCGCGAACTCGAGCGCGTCACCCTTGGCCGACACGCGGTAACCGGTGCCGACGATCTCCAGCTTCTTCTCGTAGCCGGCGGTGACGCCGGTGACGAGGTTCGCCAGGAGGGTGCGCGTGAGGCCGTGCAGCGACCGCGAGAGGCGCTCGTCGTTCGGACGGGTGACCACGAGGGCCCCCTCGTCGTCGCGGGCGACCTCGATGGGCGACGCGACCGTGTGCGTGAGGGTGCCCTTGGGGCCCTTCACCGTCACGACGGCGCCGTTGATGGAAACATCCACGCCGGCCGGGACCGAAACGGGGATTCTGCCGATACGAGACATTGGCTAGCTCCTTTCCGTCTCGGACTTACCAGACGTAGGCGAGGACTTCCCCACCCACGCCCTTCTTGGCGGCCTGCTTGTCCGTCAGGAGACCGGAGGACGTGGACAGGATCGCCACGCCCAGGCCACCGAGGACCTTCGGCAGGTTGGTCGACTTCGCGTACACCCGGAGGCCGGGCTTCGACACGCGCTTGATGCCGGCGAGCGCACGCTCGCGGCTCGGGCCGTACTTCAGCTCGACCACGAGGTTCTTGCCCACGCGGGCGTCCTCGGTGGTCCAGCCGGAGATGTAGCCCTCGGCCTGCAGGATCTCCGCGATGTGCGACTTCAGCTTCGAGTACGGGATGGTCACCGTGTCGTGGTGCGCCGAGTTCGCGTTGCGCAGACGCGTCAGGAAGTCTGCGATCGGGTCGGTCATCGTCATGGGGGCTATCGCCCTTCCTCGCCGTGGTTTCCGCGGCGGCCGCCCGTGGGGGCGGCGCGCCGCGGACCTGCGACGTCGTTGTTTACCAGCTGCTCTTGGTCACACCGGGGAGCTGGCCCGCGTGGGCCATCTCGCGCACGCAGATCCGGCACAGGCCGAACTTGCGGTACACGGAGTGCGGACGCCCGCAGCGCTGGCACCGGGTGTAGGCCCGCACGGCGAACTTCTGCTTGCCCGCGGCCTTGTTGATCAGGGCGGTCTTCGCCATGTCAGTTCTCCTCCTTGAACGGGAAGCCCAGGTGCTTGAGCAGCGCCCGGCCCTCCGCGTCCGTGGTCGCGGTGGTGACCACCGTGATGTCCATGCCCCGGACCCGGTCGATCTTGTCCTGGTCGATCTCGTGGAACATCGACTGCTCGGTCAGACCGAAGGTGTAGTTGCCGTGGCCGTCGAACTGCTTCGGCGACAGCCCGCGGAAGTCGCGGATGCGCGGCAGCGCGGTCGACAGCAGGCGGTCCAGGAACTCCCAGGCACGGTCGCCGCGCAGCGTGACGTGCGCGCCGATCGGCATGCCCTCGCGCAGCTTGAACTGCGCGATGGACTTGCGGGCCTTGGTGACCTGCGGCTTCTGACCCGTAATCTGCTGGAGGTCGCGGATGGCGCCCTCGATCAGCTTCGAGTCCTTGGCCGCGTCGCCGACACCCATGTTCACGACGACCTTCACCAGGCGCGCGACCTGGTTCACGTTCTCGTGGGAGAACTCCTCACGGAGCGCCGTGCGGATGGCGTCGTTGTACCGGACCTTCAGGCGCGGGACCGGGTAGGCGCGCGTCGTCTCGTCGGTGGCGGTCATCAGATGTCCTTACCGGAGCGCTTGGCGACGCGGACCCGAACGGTGCGGGTCCGGCCGTCGCGCTCGACCTGCTCGGTGCGGTAGCCGACCCGGGTACCACGCTTGGTCTCGGGGTCGACCAGCATCACGTTGCTGATGTGGATGGGGGCCTCGACCGTCTCGATGCCACCGGTGCGGGAGCCGCGCTGGCTCTGGCCGACCTTGGTGTGCTTCGTGATGCGGTGGATGCCCTCGACGAGCACGCGGTCGCGGTCGGTGAGGACCTCGAGGACGCGCCCCTGCTTGCCCCGGTCCTTGCGGGAGCCGGAGATGACGACCACGAGGTCGCCCTTCTTGATCTTCGCCATGTCAGAGCACCTCCGGCGCCAGCGAGATGATCTTCATGAACTTCTTGTCGCGCAGCTCGCGGCCCACCGGGCCGAAGATGCGCGTACCACGGGGCTCACCGTCGTTCTTGAGGATCACCGCGGCGTTCTCGTCGAACTTGATGTACGAGCCGTCCACGCGCCGGCGCTCCTTGCGGGTGCGCACGACGACCGCCTTGACGACGTCGCCCTTCTTGACGTTGCCGCCCGGGATCGCGTCCTTGACGGTGGCGACGATCACGTCACCGATACCGGCGTAGCGACGGCCCGAACCACCGAGAACGCGGATGCAGAGGATCTCCTTCGCACCCGTGTTGTCGGCGACCCGAAGTCGCGACTCCTGCTGAATCATCTATCGAACTCCTGTCGTCTGCCGGTTCTCGCACACGGCGAGCCTGGCCGAACGGATAGTGGACAAGAAGGCGCGAGCCTTACTTCGCCTTCTCGAGGATCTCCACCAGACGCCACCGCTTGGTGGCGGAGAGCGGGCGGGTCTCCATGATGAGGACCAGGTCACCGACGCCGGCCGTGCTGGCCTCGTCGTGCGCCTTGACCTTGCTGGTCCGCCGGATGACCTTGCCGTAGAGCGGGTGCTTGACCCGGTCCTCGACCTCGACCACGACGGTCTTGTCCATCTTGTCGCTGACCACGTAGCCGCGCCGCGTCTTGCGGTAGGGACGCTGGGTCCCCGTAGCGGTGGTGGTCTCGTTGGTGTTCTCGCTCATCGAGTCCTCACTCGCTCGCGCTGGGCGCGGTCCGGATGCCGAGCTCGCGCTCGCGCAGGATCGTGTAGATCCGGGCGATGTCGCGACGCACGGCCTTGAGGCGGCCGTGGCTCTCGAGCTGACCGGTGGCCGACTGGAAGCGCAAGTTGAACAGCTCCTCCTTGGCCTTCTTCAGCTCGGCCACGAGGCGCTCGTCGTCGAAGGCGTCCAGCTCGGTGGGAGCCAGGTCCTTGGTGCCGATAGCCATCAGTTACCACCCTCGCGAACCACGAAACGGGTCTTCATCGGGAGCTTGTGCTGCGCGCGGCGCATGGCCTCGCGAGCCAGCGGCTCCGGGACGCCGGCGAGCTCGAACATCACTCGGCCGGGCTTGACGTTGGCGATCCACCACTCCGGCGAACCCTTACCGGAACCCATGCGGGTCTCGGCGGGCTTCTTCGTGAGCGGACGGTCCGGGTAGATGTTGATCCAGACCTTGCCGCCACGCTTGATGTGGCGGGTCATCGCGATACGAGCAGCCTCGATCTGGCGGTTCGTGACGTAGGCCGGCTCCAGAGCCTGGATGCCGAACTCGCCGAACGAGATCGCGGTGCCACCGGTCGCGGCGCCGGAGCGCCCCGGGTGGTGCTGCTTGCGGTGCTTCAGCCTGCGCGGGATCAGCACGGCTCAGGCCTCCGTTCCGGTCTCAGGAGCGGTCGTCGCCTCGGCGGCCGGAGCTGCGGTGGCCTCGGCCGCGGGGGCCTCGGTCCGCTCGTTCCGGCGGCCGCCGCCGCGCGGGCCACGGTCGCCGCCGCGGTCGCCACGGTCCCCACGGGGGCCGCGGGACTGGCGCGGGGCCTGCGTGGCCTGCTCGCGGGCGAAGTCGCGCTCGGTCATGTCGCCCTTGTAGACCCAGACCTTCACGCCGATGCGGCCGAAGGTCGTGCGGGCCTCGAAGAAGCCGTAGTCGATGTTCGCGCGGAGCGTGTGCAGCGGCACCCGACCCTCGCGGTAGAACTCCGTGCGGCTCATCTCCGCGCCGCCGAGGCGGCCGGAGACCTGCACGCGGATGCCCTTGGCGCCGGCGCGCTGCGCGGACTGCATGCCCTTGCGCATCGCACGACGGAAGGACACGCGGCTCGCCAGCTGCTCGGCGATGCCCTGCGCGACCAGCTGCGCCTCGATCTCGGCGTTCTTGACCTCGAGGATGTTGAGCTGCACCTGCTTGCCGGTGAGCTTCTCGAGCTCACCGCGGATGCGGTCCGCCTCGGCGCCGCGGCGACCGATGACGATGCCCGGACGCGCGGTGTGGATGTCGACGCGGACGCGGTCACGCGTGCGCTCGATCTCCACCTTCGCGATGCCCGCGCGCTCCAGACCCGTGCTCATGAGCTTGCGGATCTGCACGTCCTCGCGGACGTAGTCGCGGTACCGCTGACCCGGCTTGGTCGAGTCGGCGAACCACCGCGAGCGGTGGTCGGTCGTGATGCCCAGGCGGTACCCGAGCGGGTTGACCTTCTGTCCCACTGTCAGGCCCTTCCCTTCGTCTCACGCTCGGCGACGACCACGGTGATGTGGCTCGTGCGCTTGAGGATCTGGCTCGCGCGGCCCTGCGCCCGGGGGCGGAACCGCTTCAGCGTCGGACCCTCGTCCACGAACGCCTCGGCCACGTAGAGGTTGCCCTCGTCGAAGCGCTCACCGGCGCGCTTGGCGCCCTCGCGGGCGTTCGCGATCGCGGACTCGACGACCTTGAGGACCGTCTCGCCCGCGGCCTGCGGCGCGAACTTCAGCGTCGACACGGCCTCGCCGGCCTGCTTGCCACGGATGAGGTCCACGACGCGCCGGGCCTTCTGGGGCGTGACGCGGACGAACCGCGCCTTCGCCTTGGCTTCCATTGCTGTCCTGCCTTCTGTCTCTGCCGTCAGGGCAGTCGCTCAGCTGACCCGGGGGTCAGCGGCGACGGCCCTTCCGGTCGTCCTTCTCGTGGCCGCGGAACGTGCGCGTCGGGGCGAACTCGCCGAGCTTGTGCCCGACCATCGACTCCGTCACGAACACCGGCGTGTGCTTGCGGCCGTCGTGCACCGCGAACGTGTGGCCCAGGAAGTCCGGGGTGATCATCGAACGACGCGACCACGTCTTGATGACGTTCTTGGTGCCGGCGGCGTTCTGAACGTCGACCTTCTTCTGCAGGTGCCCGTCGACGAAGGGCCCCTTCTTCAGGCTGCGAGGCATGTCTCCCGGCTCCCTATCAGCGCTTCTTGCCGGTGCGGCGGCGACGGACGATGAGCTTGTCGCTCGGCTTGTTCGGACGACGCGTGCGGCCCTCCGGCTGGCCCCACGGGCTCACCGGGTGACGACCACCGGACGTCTTGCCCTCACCACCACCGTGCGGGTGGTCGATCGGGTTCATCGCGACACCGCGGACCGAGGGGCGCTTGCCCTTCCAGCGCATGCGGCCGGCCTTGCCCCAGTTGATGTTCGACTGCTCGGCGTTGCCCACCTCGCCGACCGTGGCGCGGCAGCGCAGGTCGACGTTGCGGATCTCGCCGGACGGCATGCGGAGCTGCGCGTACGGCCCGTCCTTCGCGACCAGCTGCACCGAGGCACCCGCGGAGCGGGCGATCTTGGCGCCGCCACCGGGCTTGAGCTCGATGGCGTGGATCGTGGTACCGGTCGGGATGTTGCGCAGCGGCAGGTTGTTGCCGGGCTTGATGTCGGCACCGGCGCCGTTCTCGACGACGTCGCCCTGCTTCAGCTTGTTCGGCGCGATGATGTAGCGCTTCTCGCCGTCCGCGTAGTGCAGCAGCGCGATGCGCGCCGTGCGGTTCGGGTCGTACTCGATGTGCGCGACCTTGGCCGGCACGCCGTCCTTGTCGTGACGACGGAAGTCGATCACGCGGTAGGCGCGCTTGTGGCCACCACCCTGGTGCCGCATGGTGACGCGGCCGGTCGAGTTACGACCACCGGTCTTGTGCAGCGGGCGGACCAGAGACTTCTCCGGCGTGGAGCGCGTGATCTCGACGAAGTCGGCGACGCTCGCGCCGCGGCGCCCCGGCGTCGTCGGCTTGTACTTACGGATTCCCATGGGGATCTGTCCTCAATCTGCTCTCGGGCCCGGTCAGCCGACCGGTCCGCCGAAGATGTCGATCGTGCCCTCGCGGAGGGTGACGATCGCGCGCTTCGTGTCCTTGCGCTTGCCGATGCCGGAACGGGTCCGCCGCGTCTTGCCCTTGCGGTTGATCGTGTTCACGGAGTCGACCTTGACCGAGAAGACCTGCTCGACGGCGATCTTGATCTCGGTCTTGTTGGCGCGCGGGTCGACGATGAAGGTGTACTTGCCCTCGTCGAGCAGCCCGTAGCTCTTCTCGGAGACGACCGGCGCGATCAGGATGTCGCGGGGGTCCTTGGCGACGGCGGTCACTTGGCGTCCTCCTCGGCCTCGGACGACGTCGCGACGGCGGTCGCGCCGCGGCCCTTGACGGGACCGGCGAGGAACGTGTCGAGCGCGCCCTGGGTGAACACGACGTCGTCGGAGACGAGCACGTCGTAGGTGTTGAGCTGGTCGGCGACGAGCAGGTGCACCCGCTCGACGTTCCGCAGCGACTTCCAGGCCAGCTCGTCCGCGCGCTCCACGACCACGAGGACGTGCTTGCGGCCGGACAGCGTGTCCAGGACCTGCAGCGCGGCCTTGGTCGACGGCGCCTCGTTGACACCGAAGCCGGTGACGACGTGGACGCGGCCGGCGCGGGCGCGGTCCGAGAGAGCACCGCGGAGCGCCGCGGCCTTCATCTTCTTCGGGGTCCGCTGGGAGTAGTCGCGCGGGGTCGGGCCGTGGACGGTGCCACCGCCGGCGAACTGCGGCGCACGGGTCGAACCCTGGCGGGCGCGGCCGGTGCCCTTCTGCTTGTACGGCTTCTTGCCACCACCGCGGACCTCGCCGCGGGTCTTGGTGTCGTGGGTGCCCTGGCGCGCGGCGGCGAGCTGGGCGACGACCACCTGGTGGATCAGCGGGACGTTCGTCTGCGCGTCGAACACCTCACCGGGCAGGTCGGCCGTGCCGGCCTTCTTGCCCTGGGCGTCGAGCACGTCGACGGTCAGCGTCTCGGACATGTGGTTCATGCCCCCTTCACGGCGGTACGCACGACGACGACGCCCCGCTTCGGGCCCGGAACCGCGCCCTTGAGCAGCAGCAGACCCTTCTCGGCGTCGACCGCGTGGACGGTCAGGTTCTGGGTGGTCTGGCGGGCGTGGCCCATGCGACCGGCCATCCGCAGGCCCTTGAACACGCGCGACGGCGTCGAGGCGCCACCGATCGAGCCCGGCTTGCGGTGGTTGCGGTGCGCACCGTGCGAGGCGCCCACGCCGGAGAACCCGTGGCGCTTCATGACACCGGCGGTGCCCTTGCCCTTGGTGGTGCCGATGACGTCGACCAGCGCGCCGGCCGCGAAGGCCTCCGCGGTGATCTCCTGGCCGAGCGTGTACTCGGCGGCGTCCGGCGTCCGGATCTCGGCCACGTGCCGACGGGGGGTGACCCCCGCCTTCTCGAAGTGGCCCTTCAGCGGCTTCGTGACCTTGCGCGGGTCCACCTGGCCGTAGGCCAGCTGCACCGCGGCGTAGCCGTCGGCCTCAGCGGAGCGCACCTGGGTCACGACGTTGGTGCCGACCGAGACGACCGTGACGGGCACGAGACGACCGTTGTCGTCCCACACCTGCGTCATGCCGAGCTTCGTGCCGAGCACCGCCGTGACGGGGCGCGCGTTCTGCTGGGTAACCATGAAAGATCAGTTCCTTCCCAGCGTCAGAGCTTGATCTCGATGTTCACGTCCGCGGGCAGGTCGAGACGCATGAGCGAGTCGACCGCCTTCGGCGTGGGATCGATGATGTCGATGAGCCGCTTGTGCGTGCGCATCTCGAAGTGCTCGCGGCTGTCCTTGTACTTGTGGGGCGACCGGATGACGACGAAGACGTTCTTCTCCGTCGGGAGCGGCACCGGGCCCACGACCGTCGCACCAGCGCGGCTCACCGTGTCGACGATCTTGCGCGCCGAGCTGTCGATGACCTCGTGGTCGTAGGACTTGAGCCGGATGCGGATCTTCTGTCCCGCCATGGCGTCGTCTGCTTCTCTCTCTCGAACTACTGGAGTCCGACCCCCGCGCTCGGGCGTGTCGCTTTTCGCGACGTTCCTCAGCGCCGGTCCCGTCCGGGTGCGCAGGGCGCGCGCCGGCCGGGACGAGGTCGTTCGTTTGGTGATGAGTCCGACGCCGGGTGACCCCGGGCTGTGAGCTGGACTCGCACGCGTCCCGTGCCCGCTCCTCGGGGCGTCCGAGCGCACGCGCGCAGACACCCCCGTCGTCGGGCAACTTGTCTAGTGTGCCAGCCGGGACCCGAAAGGTCCAACCGGACCTGCGTCACACCCGCGTGATCACGCGCCCCGCGCGACCGCGGGGCCCGCCCCCCACCCTGCGAGGGCCGCCGGGCGCCGGGCGCCGGCGCCGGTCGCCCGTCACGGGTGCCACCCGCCCGTCACGGCCGCAGCGACCGGTGCGGCCGCGCGCTGACCCGGCCGGCGGCTGCGGTACCTCCAGTCGAGCGCGGTAGCTCAAGGTACCGCGCTCGGCTGGACCTACCGCGCTCGACGCTGTCTCCCGCGCTCGACGCCGGCTATCGGGCTCGGCGACCCGCCCCGCGGTCGAGCAGGCCCGCGGCACCGAGCACGCGGCGCATGGCGTCCGGGTCCATCGCGTCCTGCCAGGTCCACCGGATCACACGCACCCCGTGGGAGCGGATGCGGTCCTCTCTCCGCTTCTCCGCCCACACCCGCTCCTCCACGGACCGCCCGTCCCGCGGACCGTCGGCGCGATACTTGAGCCGACCGTCGAACTCCCCCACGAGGCGGTGCTCGACCCACCAGAAGTCGACCCGGGCGACGAACCCGTCGCCGTCCCGCAGCTCCTGCTGCAGCACCGGCACCGGGGCACCGACCTCCCGCATGCGCACCCGGCTGAGCGACTCCCCCGGTGACTCGGACCGGCCGTCCGCGAACGCGAGGACCTCGCGTGCGCGCCGCGCCCCGCGCGCCGACCCGCGGGAGGCGAGGACCGCGCGCGCGGCGTCGGGGTCGAGGCCCATACGGCCGAGCGCGTGGTCTGCGGCGACCACCGCCGACGCGAACGGTTCGGTGCACGCCAGGTCGACCACGGTCCGACTCAGGTCGGTGACGGGCAGCCCCCTCGTCAGGACCGGGGCGGGTACCGGAGCGGCTGTGCGCCGCCGGACGCCTGGCGCCGACCGGCCGCCCGACGACGACGGCGCGACCACCTCGACGTCCCGGGGCCAGGGTCCGATGAGAGGCAGTCCCCAGACAGCCGCGGCGGACCGGTGCGAGAAGACGGGATTCTGCAGGGCGTCCGCCGCGGCCTGCACGCGCAGCAGGTGCCGGTGCGCCTCGTCGGCCGCGTCCCACGACGAGGCGGGGCAGTACACCCCTCGTCGCACCCGGTGCAGCGCCCCCTGGCGGGCGCTCCGCGCCAACCCGTCGACGTCCTCGCCCCGCGCGCGCAGGAGCGCGGGTGTGAGCAGCGGCGCCGGGCCCGTGCGGTCACGCGTGCTGGTCATGCCACCACCGTGCCACCCCCGCCCTCGCAGACAGCGGTCGTCCCCAGGCCGATCCCATCCCGCCGCCCAGCGCGGCAGCCCCCGCCGAGCGCGGCAGGTCCCGCCCGGCCCCGCAGGCCCCCCAGCGCGGTAGTTCCCGCCGAGCGCGGCAGGTCCCGCCCAGCGCGGTCGATCCGACGACCGCGCTCGGCTGGAACGACCGCGCTCGGCGCAACCCGGCGCGCTCGGCGCATCCCGGCTCGCCCGGCGCCCGCCGGTCAGAGGCGGAAGCGGGTGACCGTCGTCGTGAGGGTGGCCGCCAGCTGCGACAGGTGCTCGGCCTGGGTGCGGGTGGCCTCGCCGCTGCCGGAGGTGACGGCCGCCTGCGCCTCGACGTCGTCGATGCCCGCGGCGATCTGGGTGGCGCCGGTGGCGGTCTGCGCGATGCTGCGGCTGATCTCCGTCGTCGTGGCGTTCTGCTCCTCGACGGCGCTGGCGATCGTGGCCTGGTAGTCGTTGATCCGCGCGATGACCTCGGCGATGCCCGCGATGGCGCCCGCCGCCTCGGTGCTGTCCTCCTGGATGGCGCGGACGCGGGTCGCGATGTCCTCGGTGGCGCGCGCGGTCTCCTGGGCGAGCTCCTTGACCTCGGACGCGACGACCGCGAACCCCTTGCCGGCCTCCCCTGCCCGGGCCGCCTCGATGGTCGCGTTGAGGGCGAGCAGGTTGGTCTGCTCGGCGATCGTGGTGATCACCTTGACGACGTTGCCGATCTGGGCGGACGACTCCCCGAGCTTGCCCACGGTCGCGTTCGTCTGCTCGGCGGACGCCACGGCCTGGTTCGCCACCCGCGCGGCCTCCTGCGCGGACTGCGAGATCTCCCGGATCGCCGCGCCCATCTGCTCGGCGCCGGTGGCGACGGTCAGCACGTTCGCCGAGACGTCCTTCGCCGCGACGCCGAGCGCGCGGGTCTGGTCGGTGGTGGCCTCGGAGGTGCCGGCGATCTCGTGCGCCCGGTCGAGCAGCGCGGCGGAGCCGCGGTCGAGGGCGGCCGAGCTCTCGGCGAGCGTGTGCACGGTCTCGCGGAGGCTCACCGCGGCGCGGGCGGCGGCGCGGCCCATCTGGCCGATCTCGTCGGCGCCGTCCGGCACGGGGCGCTCGGTCAGGTCGCCCTCGGCGAGCGCCTCGAGCACGTCCCGGACCTGGGCGACCCGGCGGGCCGTGCTGCGCCCGACGAGCAGCGCGACGACGACGGCGCCGGCCACGCCGGCGAGCAGCAGCACGATCACGAGCACCCGGGACTCCGCGGCCTGGGTGTGCGCGGCGGTCGACGCCTCCGTGGTCAGCGTGACCTCGTAGTCGCCGAGCGCGTCGGCCGTCTCGGCGAGCGACGCCTCGGCCGCGTTGAAGGTCGCCACGAGCTGGTCGACGGTCGGCGAGGTGTACCCGGCCGGTGCCGGCTGCCCGAGCACCTCGGTGTTGAACAGGTCGAGGTACCCGGTCCACGCGGCCTCGAACGCGTCGACGTTCTCCTGCCACGCGGGGTCGGCGTCCGGGACGGCCGTGTACTGCGCCAGCGCCTCGGTGACGCCGTCCTCCGCGGCGAGCGTCTGCTGCAGCGCCTCGTCCGAGCCGAGGGTCTCCCCCGGCGTGGTGTACCGGATGGTGCCCTTGTAGGTGGCCGCGAGGTTCTGCTGGATGCCGACGAGCGCGTCGAGGCGCTGGACGTTCTCCGCCTGGATCCGCTGCACCTGGCCGTCGAGCGACCCGAGACGGGCGACGGCGAGCAGGCCGGTGGCGAGGGCGACGACGGCCATGATCGCCACGGACAGCAGGATCTTCGCGGCGATGCCGCCGGCGCCGCGGCGGACGGCGGACGGGCGGGGCGACGGGCGGGCGCTCACGGGACGGTGCTCCTCTGGAGTGGGCTGCACGGGGCAGCCTTCCCATCGTCGCGATCCCGACCGTGCTGACGGTTTCCCGCCGACTGGTTGAACCGTCACCCATCCGTGGCCCGGGCACGCAGAAGGGCCCGGGTGCCGAAGCACCCGGGCCCTCCCGGTCAAGCGGTGTCCCCCGGAGGGGTCAGATCACTTGATGATCTTGGTGACGCGGCCCGAGCCGACGGTGCGGCCACCCTCGCGGATCGCGAAGCCGAGGCCCTCCTCCATCGCGATGGGCTGGATCAGCGTCACGGAGATCTCCGTGTTGTCGCCGGGCATGACCATCTCGGTGCCCTCGGGCAGCGTGATGACGCCGGTGACGTCCGTGGTCCGGAAGTAGAACTGCGGACGGTAGTTCGAGTAGAACGGGTTGTGACGCCCGCCCTCGTCCTTGGCCAGGATGTAGACCTGACCCTCGAACTCGGTGTGCGGCGTGATCGAGCCCGGCTTCACGACGACCTGGCCGCGCTCGACGTCCTCACGCTTGGTGCCACGGAGCAGGAGGCCGCAGTTCTCGCCGGCCCACGCCTCGTCCATCTGCTTGTGGAACATCTCGATGCCGGTGACCGTGGTCTTCTGCGCCGGGCGGATGCCGACGATCTCGACCTCGGAGTTGATCTGCAGCTTGCCGCGGTCGACCTTGCCGGTGACGACGGTGCCACGACCGGTGATCGTGAAGACGTCCTCGATCGGCATGAGGAACGGCTTGTCCATGTCACGGACCGGCTCCGGGACGGACTCGTCCACGGCGTCCAGCAGGTCCTCGACCGACTTGACCCACTGGGCGTCGCCCTCGAGGGCCTTCAGGCCGGAGACGCGGATGACCGGCGCGTTGTCGCCGTCGAAGCCCTGCGACGACAGCAGCTCGCGGACCTCCATCTCGACGAGCTCGAGGATCTCCTCGTCGTCGACCATGTCGGACTTGTTGAGCGCCACGAGCAGGTAGGGCACGCCGACCTGGCGGGCGAGCAGGACGTGCTCGCGCGTCTGGGCCATCGGGCCGTCGGTGGCGGCGACCACGAGGATGGCGCCGTCCATCTGCGCCGCACCCGTGATCATGTTCTTGATGTAGTCGGCGTGACCCGGCGCGTCGACGTGAGCGTAGTGACGCTTCTCCGTCTGGTACTCGACGTGCGCGATGTTGATCGTGATGCCGCGCTGCTTCTCCTCGGGCGCCTTGTCGATCTCGTCGAACGGCGTGAAGGGGTTCAGCTCCGGGTACTTGTCGTGCAGCACCTTCGAGATGGCAGCGGTCAGCGTCGTCTTGCCGTGGTCGACGTGACCGATGGTCCCGATGTTGACGTGCGGCTTGGTCCGCTCGAACTTCGCCTTGCCCACTGGGTCCTCCTCAGGACTCTGGTGTAGAGATTGCCGAACGATGCGGGGGGCCGTGCGGCCCCCCGCGGACGTGCGGTCCTACGGGTCGGTTGGGTGGTCGTTCTTTGATCGACCTGTGGGACTACTCGCCCCGGGTCTTCTTGATGATCTCGTCGGCAACATTCCGAGGAACCTCGGCGTAGCTGTCGAACTGCATCGAGTACACCGCACGACCCTGGGTCTTGGACCGCAGGTCGCCGACGTACCCGAACATCTCGGAGAGCGGCACCTGGGCGCGGATCACCTTCACGCCCGTCGCGTCCTCCATGGACTGGATCATGCCGCGACGCGAGTTGATGTCGCCGATGACGTCGCCCATGTAGTCCTCGGGCGTGCGCACCTCGACGGCCATGACCGGCTCCAGGAGGACCGGGTCCGCCTTGCGGACGGCCTCCTTGAGGATCATCGAGCCGGCGATCTTGAACGCCATCTCGGACGAGTCGACGTCGTGCGCCGCACCGTCGAGCAGCGTGGCCTTGATGCCGACCAGCGGGAAGCCGGCCAGCACGCCGAGCTGCATGGCGCTCTGGATGCCCTGGTCGACCGACGGGATGTACTCGCGCGGGACGCGACCACCGGTGACCGCGTTCTCGAACGCGTACAGCTCGCCGTCCTCGGACTCCAGCGGCTCGAAGGTCATCTGGACCTTCGCGAACTGGCCCGAGCCACCCGTCTGCTTCTTGTGGGTGTAGTCGATCTTCTCCACCTTGCGGCGGATCGTCTCGCGGTACGCCACCTGCGGCTTGCCGACGTTCGCCTCGACCTTGAACTCGCGACGCATGCGGTCGACGAGGATGTCGAGGTGGAGCTCGCCCATGCCGCCGATGACGGTCTGGCCGGTCTCCTCGTCCAGGCGGACGCGGAAGGTCGGGTCCTCCTCGGCGAGCTTCTGGATCGCCGTGGAGAGCTTCTCCTGGTCGGCCTTCGTCTTCGGCTCGATCGCCACGTCGATGACCGGCTCGGGGAAGGTCATCGACTCGAGGATGACCTGCGAGCTCATGTCCGACAGGGTGTCACCGGTGGTGACGTCCTTCAGGCCGATGAACGCGTAGATGTGGCCGGCGGTGGCCTCGTCGACCGGGTTCTCCTTGTTGGCGTGCATCTGGAAGATCTTCCCGATGCGCTCCTTCTTGCCCTTGGTCGAGTTCATGACCTGGGCGCCCTGCACGACCTTGCCCGAGTACACCCGGATGAAGGTGAGCTTGCCGAAGAACGGGTGCGCCGCGATCTTGAACGCCAGGGCCGAGAACGGCTCGTTCGCGTCCGGGTGGCGCTCGATGACGACCTCGGGGTCCTTGACGTCGTGGCCCTGGATGGCCGGGACGTCGAGGGGCGACGGGAGGTAGTCGACGACGGCGTCGAGCATGGGCTGGACGCCCTTGTTCTTGAACGCCGAGCCGCACAGGACCGGGAACGCCTCGCCAGAGATGGTGAGCTTGCGGATGCCGGCCTTGATCTCGGCGACCGTGAGCTCCTCACCGCCCAGGAACTTCTCGAGCAGCTCGTCGTCGGTCTCGGCGACGGCCTCGAGCAGCTCGGCGCGGAACTGCTCCGCCCGCTCCTGGAGGTCGGCCGGGATCTCCTCGATCTCGTACTTCGCGCCCATCTCGGTCTCGCCGCGCCACACGAGCGCGCGCATCTCGACCAGGTCCACGACGCCGATGAAGTCGTTCTCGGAGCCGATCGGCAGCTGGATGACCAGCGGCTTGGCCTTGAGGCGGTTCACGATGGTGTCGACCGTGAAGTAGAAGTCCGCGCCCAGCTTGTCCATCTTGTTGACGAAGCAGATGCGGGGGACCTCGTACTTGTCGGCCTGGCGCCACACGGTCTCCGACTGGGGCTCCACGCCCTCCTTGCCGTCGAACACCGCGACCGCGCCGTCGAGCACGCGCAGCGAGCGCTCCACCTCGACGGTGAAGTCCACGTGACCGGGGGTGTCGATGACGTTGATCTGCGTCTCGTTCGACTTGCCCTTGTTCCAGAAGGCGGTCACAGCAGCGGACGTGATCGTGATGCCACGCTCCTGCTCCTGCTCCATCCAGTCCGTGGTCGACGCCCCGTCGTGGGTCTCGCCGATCTTGTAGTTGACGCCCGTGTAGTACAGGATCCGCTCGGTCGTCGTGGTCTTGCCGGCATCGATGTGCGCCATGATGCCGATGTTCCGGACCTTGTTCAGGTCCGTGAGCACGTCCAGTGCCACAGGTTCAGCCCCTCGGTAGTGGGGTCCGCGCTACAGCTGGGATTACCAGCGGTAGTGGGCGAACGCCTTGTTGGACTCGGCCATCTTGTGCATGTCCTCGCGGCGCTTCACCGCGGCGCCCAGGCCGTTGCTGGCGTCGAGGATCTCGTTCATGAGGCGCTCGGTCATGGTCTTCTCGCGGCGAGCCCGCGAGTAGTCCGTGAGCCAGCGCAGCGCGAGCGTGGTCTGGCGGACGGGGCGGACCTCGACCGGGACCTGGTAGGTGGCGCCACCGACGCGGCGGGAGCGGACCTCGAGCGACGGGCGGACGTTGTCCAGCGCGCGCTTCAGCACGACGACCGGGTCGCCCTGGGTCTTCTCGCGGACGCCCTCGAGCGCGCCGTAGACGATGGCCTCGGCGACGGACTTCTTGCCGTCGAGGAGGACCTTGTTGATGAGCTGCGTGACGACCGGCGAGCCGTAGACCGGATCGACGATCAGCGGACGGCGGGGGGCGGGACCCTTACGAGGCATCGGTTCAGCCCTTCTTCGCGCCGTAGCGGCTGCGCGCCTGCTTACGGTTCTTCACGCCCTGGGTGTCCAGAGCACCACGGATGATCTTGTAGCGCACACCGGGGAGGTCCTTCACACGACCGCCGCGCACGAGCACGATCGAGTGCTCCTGCAGGTTGTGGCCCTCACCGGGGATGTACGCGGTGACCTCGATGCCCGAGGAGAGCTTGACGCGCGCGACCTTCCGCAGAGCCGAGTTCGGCTTCTTGGGGGTGGTCGTGTAGACGCGGGTGCAGACACCGCGCCGCTGCGGGCTGCCCTTGAGGGCAGGCGTCTTCGACTTGTTCGTCTTCGCCTGCCGGCCCTTGCGGACCAGCTGCTGGATCGTAGGCACTACGTCTCCGTCTTGGTTGTCGAGTCTGGTCTGACCGGCACCCGTCACCCTGGACGGCCGGCAATGGTCCGGATCGTCGCCCGTCGCGCGACTACCCCGAGAGGTCTTGCGTCCCGCTCCGACCCCCGCACCCGGGCGTGTCGACCCCGTCCTGCTCCGCACACCGACTCCCCGAGGGGGGAACGCAGGTGCGGTGGGGGCCGATCCACCCGGCGCCGCACGTGGTGACCACGTGAGCGCGCGCGAGAGCCCGACGGCGCGGGCACGGTGTCCCACGTTACTCGGCCGTCACCCCAGGGTCAAAGCACCTGGTGACGGTCGAAGCGTGGGACGTCGATCACAACACGAGGTCGGACCCGGATGTTCCCGGCCCTCCCCCGCACGGCCGAGGGGGCCCGCCGCGACCAGCGCGGCGGACCCCCTCGGACCGGAGAGACGCGAGATCAGCGGTAGTCGCCGAAGTCGATGTCCTCGAGCGGGATCGCCTCGCCCGAGCCGAGGCCCAGGGCGGGGAAGTCGATCTCGTCGTAGCCGAAGGACGGGTACAGCTCGGCCTTCGCCTCCTCGGTGGGCTCCACCGACACCTCGTGGTAGCGGGGCAGGCCCGTACCGGCGGGGATCAGCTTGCCGAGGATCACGTTCTCCTTCAGGCCCAGCAGCGGGTCGGACCGGCCCGACATCGCGGCCTCGGTGAGGACGCGGGTCGTCTCCTGGAAGGACGCCGCCGACAGCCACGAGTCCGTCGCGAGCGACGCCTTCGTGATGCCCATCAGCTCCGGACGACCCGAGGCCGGCTGACCGCCCTCGGCGACCGCCCGGCGGTTCGCGTCCTCGAACCGGCCGCGCTCGGCCAGCTCGCCCGGCAGCAGGTCCGTGTCACCCGAGTCGAGCACGGTCACGCGACGCAGCATCTGCCGCACGATGACCTCGATGTGCTTGTCGTGGATGTCCACGCCCTGGGAGTTGTAGACCTCCTGGACCTCGTCCACCAGGTGCTTCTGCGTGGCGCGCGGGCCGAGGATGCGCAGGACCTTCTTCGGGTCGACCGCACCCTGGACCAGCTGCGTGCCGACCTCGACGTGGTCGCCGTCGGACACGAGCAGGCGCGAGCGCTTGGTGATCGGGTAGGCGATCTCCTCCGAGCCGTCGTCCGGCGTCAGCACGATGCGTCGCGTCCGGTCCGCCTCGTCGATGGCGATGCGGCCGGAGAACTCCGCGATGGGGCTCTCACCCTTGGGGGTGCGGGCCTCGAAGAGCTCCTGGACACGCGGCAGACCCTGCGTGATGTCCTCGGCCGACGCGACACCACCGGTGTGGAAGGTCCGCATCGTCAGCTGCGTGCCGGGCTCACCGATGGACTGCGCCGCGATGATGCCGACGGCCTCGCCGATGTCCACCAGCTTGCCGGTGGCCAGGGAGCGGCCGTAGCACTTGGCGCAGGTGCCGACGCGCGACTCGCAGGTCAGCACGGAGCGGACCTTGAGCGACTCGACGCCGGCCGCCAGCAGGCGGTCCAGCAGGACGTCGCCCACGTCGTCACCCGAGTTCCCGATGACCTCGCCGTCGATCTCGACGGCGGTCGCCAGGGTGCGGGCGTAGACCGAGGTCTCGACCTTGTCGTGCCGGCGGAGCGAACCGTCCGCGGTCGCCACGCCGATCGGCATGGTCAGGCCGCGCTCGGTGCCGCAGTCCTCCTCGCGGACGATGACGTCCTGCGAGACGTCCACCAGACGACGGGTCAGGTAGCCCGAGTCGGCGGTCCGCAGCGCGGTGTCCGCCAGACCCTTGCGGGCGCCGTGCGTCGCGATGAAGTACTCCAGGACCGACAGGCCCTCGCGGTAGTTGGACTTGATCGGGCGGGGGATGATCTCGCCCTTCGGGTTCGCCACGAGGCCGCGCATGCCGGCGATCTGACGGACCTGCATCCAGTTACCACGCGCACCCGAGCCGACCATCCGGAAGACGGTGTTGCGGGCGTTGAAGTTCTCCTGCATCGCCTTGGCGACCTTGTCGGTGGCCTGCGTCCAGATCTCGATGAGCTCCTGGCGACGCTCGTCGTCGGTGATGAGGCCCTTGTCGTACTGGCCCTGCACCTTCGCCGCGCGCGCCTCGTGCTCGGTGAGGATCTCCGCCTTGGCGGTCGGCGCCGCGACGTCCGAGATGGAGATGGTCACGCCCGAGCGGGTGGCCCAGCGGAAGCCGGCCTCCTTCAGGGCGTCGAGCGAGGCGGCGACCTCGACCTTCGGGTACCGCTCCGCGAGGTCGTTGACGATCACGGAGAGGCGCTTCTTGTCGACGACGCCGTTCTCGTACGGGTAGTCCACCGGCAGCAGCTCGTTGAACAGCGCCCGGCCGAGCGAGGTCTCGAACAGGAACGGCTCGTCGGCGGAGAAGCCCTCGGGCTCCTGGCCGGGGCCGAACACGAGGCCCTCCATGCGGATCTTGACGACCGCGTTGAGGTCCAGCGAGCCCTGGTCGAACGCCATGATCGCCTCGGACACCGAGCTGAACGCCCGGCCCGCGCCCACCGGGTCCACCTTGTCGGAGGTCAGGTGGAACAGGCCGATGATCATGTCCTGCGAGGGCATGGTCACCGGACGGCCGTCCGACGGCTTCAGGATGTTGTTGCTCGAGAGCATGAGGATGCGGGCCTCGGCCTGCGCCTCCGCGCTCAGGGGCAGGTGCACGGCCATCTGGTCACCGTCGAAGTCGGCGTTGAACGCGCCGCAGACGAGCGGGTGCAGGTGGATCGCCTTGCCCTCGACCAGCTGGGGCTCGAACGCCTGGATGCCGAGGCGGTGCAGCGTGGGCGCACGGTTCAGCAGCACGGGGTGCTCGGTGATGACCTCCTCGAGCACGTCCCACACGACCGGGCGCGCGCGCTCGACCATGCGCTTGGCCGACTTGATGTTCTGCGCGTGGTTCAGGTCGACCAGGCGCTTCATCACGAACGGCTTGAACAGCTCGAGCGCCATCTGCTTGGGCAGACCGCACTGGTGCAGCTTGAGCTGCGGGCCGACGACGATGACCGAACGGCCCGAGTAGTCGACGCGCTTGCCGAGCAGGTTCTGGCGGAACCGGCCCTGCTTGCCCTTGAGCATGTCGGAGATCGACTTCAGCGGGCGGTTGCCCGGGCCCGTGACGGGGCGGCCGCGGCGGCCGTTGTCGAACAGCGAGTCCACGGCCTCCTGGAGCATCCGCTTCTCGTTGTTGACGATGATCTCCGGCGCGCCCAGGTCCAGGAGCCGCTTGAGGCGGTTGTTCCGGTTGATGACGCGGCGGTACAGGTCGTTCAGGTCGGACGTGGCGAACCGGCCGCCGTCGAGCTGCACCATCGGGCGCAGGTCCGGCGGGATGACCGGGACGGCGTCCAGCACCATGCCGGTCGGCGAGTTCGTCGTGGTGAGGAACGCGTTGACGACCTTGAGGCGCTTGAGCGCACGGGTCTTCCGCTGGCCCTTGCCGGTGCGGATGATCTCGCGCAGGTTCTCGGCCTCGGCGTCCAGGTCGAACGCCTCGAGGCGCTTCTGGATCGCCGCGGCGCCCATCGAGCCCTCGAAGTAGTTGCCGTAGCGGTCCTGCAGCTGGCGGTAGAGCAGCTCGTCGCCCTCGAGGTCGGCGACCTTGAGGTTCTTGAACTTGTCCCAGATGGTGTCCAGGCGCTCGATCTCGGCGTCCGCGCGCTTGCGGATCTGCGCCATCTCGCGCTCGGCCGAGTCGCGGACCTTGCGGCGCGCGTCGGCCTTGGCACCCTCGGCCTCGAGCTCGGCCAGGTCGGCCTCGAGCTTCGACGCGCGGGTGTTGATGTCGTTGTCGCGGCGGTCCGCGATCTCCTTGCGCTCCAGGTCGATCTCGTTCTGGAGGTTCGGCAGGTCCTCCTGGCGACCGTCGGTGTCGACCCACGTGATCATGTACGCCGCGAAGTAGATGACCTTCTCGAGGTCCTTCGGGGCGAGGTCGAGCAGGTAGCCGAGGCGCGAGGGCACGCCCTTGAAGAACCAGATGTGCGTGACGGGCGCGGCCAGCTCGATGTGGCCCATGCGCTCACGACGCACCTTGGAACGGGTCACCTCGACGCCGCAGCGCTCGCAGATGATGCCCTTGAAGCGCACGCGCTTGTACTTGCCGCAGTAGCACTCCCAGTCCCGGGTGGGGCCGAAGATCTTCTCGCAGAAGAGCCCGTCCTTCTCCGGCTTCAGGGTGCGGTAGTTGATGGTCTCGGGCTTCTTGACCTCGCCGTGCGACCAGGTCCGGATGTCGTCGGCCGTGGCCAGGCCGATGCGCAGCTCGTCGAAGACGTTGACGTCGAGCAAGGGGTCCTACTTCCTTCGCATGCCGGTGCGCGCGGGGCGCCTCGTTCCGGCGGAATGGAGATGCTGCAAGGGGTGCGGGCGGCCCGCCGGCCCCGGTGAGGGGGCCGGCGGACGCTCGGCGTCAGATCTCGTCGACGGTGCTCGCGGCGTTCGGGCGGCGCGAGAGGTCGATGCCCAGCTCCTCGGCGGCGCGGTACACCTCGTCGTCGTTCTCCCGCATGTCGATCGACACGCCGTCGGAGGACAGCACCTCCACGTTCAGGCAGAGGGACTGCATCTCCTTGAGGAGCACCTTGAAGGACTCCGGGATGCCCGAGTCGGGGATGTTCTCGCCCTTGACGATGGCCTCGTACACCTTCACGCGGCCCGGGATGTCGTCCGACTTGATGGTCAGGAGCTCCTGCAGCGTGTAGGCCGCGCCGTACGCCTCGAGGGCCCACACCTCCATCTCGCCGAACCGCTGGCCACCGAACTGCGCCTTACCACCCAGCGGCTGCTGCGTGATCATCGAGTACGGGCCGGTCGACCGGGCGTGGATCTTGTCGTCCACGAGGTGGTGCAGCTTGAGGATGTACATGTAGCCCACGGCCACCGGGTCCGGGAACGGCTCGCCGGAGCGGCCGTCGAACAGCCGCGCCTTGCCGTCCACGCCGACCATGCGCTCGCCGTCGCGGTTCGGCAGGGTCGAGCCGAGCAGACCGGTGAGGGTCTCCTCCGGCACGCCGTCGAACACCGGCGTCGCGACCGGGACGCCCGGCTGCGACGACTTGGCGATGTCCGGGACCTCGTCGATCCAGGACAGGTCGCCCTCGGCCAGCTCGACGTTCCAGCCCTGCTTGGCGATCCACCCGAGGTGGACCTCCAGCACCTGGCCGACGTTCATGCGCCCGGGGACACCCATCGGGTTCAGGACGATGTCCACCGCGGTGCCGTCCGGGAGGAACGGCATGTCCTCGACGGGCAGGATCTTCGAGATGACGCCCTTGTTGCCGTGGCGGCCGGCGAGCTTGTCGCCGTCCGTGATCTTGCGGCGCTGGGCGATGTACACCCGGACGAGCTCGTTCACGCCGGCGGGCAGCTCGTCGCCGTCCTCGCGGTTGAACGTGCGCACCTCGATGACCGTGCCGGACTCGCCGTGCGGCACCTTGAGGGACGTGTCGCGGACCTCGCGGGCCTTCTCGCCGAAGATCGCGCGCAGCAGGCGCTCCTCCGGGGTCAGCTCGGTCTCGCCCTTCGGGGTGACCTTGCCGACCAGCACGTCGCCCGCGGAGACCTCGGCGCCGATGCGGATGATGCCGCGCTCGTCCAGGTCAGCCAGCACGTCCTCGGAGACGTTCGGGATGTCCCGCGTGATCTCCTCGGGGCCGAGCTTGGTGTCGCGGGCGTCGACCTCGTGCTCCTCGATGTGGATCGAGGACAGGACGTCGTCCTGCACGAGGCGCTGCGACAGGATGATCGCGTCCTCGTAGTTGTGGCCCTCCCACGACATGAACGCGACCAGCAGGTTGCGGCCGAGGGACAGCTCGCCCTCGTCCGTCGCCGGGCCGTCGGCCAGCACGGAGCCGACCTCGACGCGGGCGCCCTGGTCGACCAGCACGCGCTGGTTGTAGGACGTGCCCTGGTTCGAGCGGCGGAACTTCGCCACGCGGTAGGTGCTCGTCGTCGCGTCGTCGTTGGCGACCGTGATGAGGTCGGCCGACACCTCGGTGACCACACCGGGCTTCGAGGCCACGATGACGTCGCCGGCGTCGACCGCCGCGCGCCACTCCATGCCGGTGCCGACCAGCGGCGCCTCGGAGCGGACCAGCGGCACGGCCTGGCGCTGCATGTTGGCGCCCATGAGCGCGCGGTTGGCGTCGTCGTGCTCGAGGAACGGGATGAGGGCCGTCGCGACCGACACCATCTGGCGCGGCGAGACGTCCATGTAGTCGACCGTCTCGGCCGGGACGTCCTCGGTGTCGCCGCCCTTGACGCGGACCAGGACGGTCTCGTCGGCGAACTTGCCGTTCGCGTCCACGGCCGCGTTGGCCTGGGCGATGACGTAGCGGTCCTCGTCGTCGGCGGTGAGGTAGTGCACCTCGTCCGTCACGCGGCCGAACTCGACCTTGCGGTACGGGGTCTCGACGAAGCCGAACGGGTTGATCCGCCCGAACGTCGCGAGCGAGCCGATGAGGCCGATGTTCGGGCCCTCGGGGGTCTCGATCGGGCACATGCGGCCGTAGTGCGACGGGTGGACGTCACGGACCTCCATGCCGGCGCGGTCGCGGGACAGACCACCCGGGCCCAGCGCGGACAGGCGACGCTTGTGCGTCAGGCCGGCGAGCGGGTTGTTCTGGTCCATGAACTGCGACAGCTGGGACGTCCCGAAGAACTCCTTGATGGAGGCCACGACGGGGCGGATGTTGATCAGGGTCTGCGGCGTGATCGCCTCGACGTCCTGGGTGGTCATGCGCTCGCGCACGACGCGCTCCATCCGGGACAGGCCGGTGCGGACCTGGTTCTGGATGAGCTCGCCCACGGCGCGGATGCGGCGGTTGCCGAAGTGGTCGATGTCGTCGGTCTCGACGCGGACCTCGACGGCCTCGCCGTTGCGCCGGCCCGGGAGGGTCGCCACGTCGGCGTGCAGCGCGGCCATGTACTTGATCGCGGCGACGATGTCGTCCTTGGACAGCACCGAGTCGGCGAGCGGCACGTCGATGCCGAGCTTCTTGTTCAGCTTGTAGCGGCCGACCTTCGCGAGGTCGTAGCGCTTCGGGTTGAAGTAGAAGTTCTCGATCAGCGCGCGGCCGGCCTCGACGGTCGGCGGCTCGCCCGGGCGGATCTTGCGGTACAGGTCGAGCAGCGCCTCGTCCTGGGTCTGGACGTGGTCCTTCTCCAGGGTGTCGATGACGGCGGGGAACTGCGCGAACTCCTCGCGGATCTCCGACTCGGTCATGCCGAGGGCCTTGAGCAGCACGGTGGCGTTCTGCTTGCGCTTGCGGTCGACGCGGACGCCGACGTTGTCGCGCTTGTCGATCTCGAACTCCAGCCACGCACCGCGGCTCGGGATCATCTTGACCGAGAAGATGTCCTTGTCGGACGTCTTGTCGGCGGCGCGCTCGAAGTACACGCCCGGGGAGCGGACGAGCTGGGAGACGACGACGCGCTCGGTGCCGTTGATGATGAAGGTGCCGCGCTCGCTCATGAGCGGGAAGTCGCCCATGAAGACCGTCTGGCTCTTGATCTCACCGGTGGTGTAGTTCACGAACTCCGCGGTGACGAACAGCGGCGCCGCGTAGGTGAAGTCCTTCTCCTTGCACTCGTCGGCCGTGTACTTCGGCGGCTCGAAACGGTGCTCGCGGAACGACAGCGACATGGTGCCGCCGAAGTCCTCGATGGGGGAGATCTCCTCGAAGATCTCCTCCAGTCCAGCGGTCTCCGGGACGTCCTGCCGGCCGTTCTCGAGAGCGGCGGCGACGCGGGCCTGCCACTTCTCGTTGCCGAGCAGCCAGTCGAAGCTCTCCGTCTGGAGCCCGAGGAGGTCCGGGACCTCGAGGGGCTCGTCGATCCGGGCGAACGAGACGCGGCGGGAGATGGTGCGGTTCGCGATGGCTTCGGACGTTGCGGAGGAGGTGCGCGAGGCAGCCAAGAGGGGTCCTTCCCAGCAGATCGAGTTCCCTGCGACGGGCCCGGCGGTTCGCGACCCCCCGGCCACAGGCCCTGCGGGCATCGCGTACTACGATGCCGTCGGGCGCGGGTTATACGGGGTCGCGGGCACAGGCCAGCGCAAAGCGCTAGCGTAGTACAGACGTGGCGCCATGTCCACACGCCGTGGTATGGGGCGTGCGCCACACCTGGTCGCGGTCCTGGGGCCGTCCGTGCCGGAGCACGCCGTCGTGCCTCCGGGCGTGTGCAACGCCCGCTCCCCCGCGCGCATTCCGCAACGCGTCGAGGGGGTACGCGGCGCGTCGAGCGAGTACCCGCGGACTACTCGCTCGGCGTGTCCCTGACTCGCTCGCGCTGCCGGGAGTCGGCCGGGCAGCCGGGCGCCCCCACCGGACCCCGGGCACGACGCAGGCCCGCACCCCCGAGGGGGTGCGGGCCTGCGTGCGAGGCGACCCGGGTGTCAGCGCGCGAGCGCGCCGCACCCGGAGCGGGTCACTTGAGGGTGACGGTGGCGCCGGCGCCCTCGAGGGCGGCCTTGGCCTTGTCCGCGGTCTCCTTGTTGACGTTCTCCAGGACCGGCTTCGGGGCGCCGTCCACGAGGTCCTTGGCCTCCTTCAGACCGAGCGAGGTGAGGCCGCGCACCTCCTTGATGACCTGGATCTTCTTGTCGCCGGCGGCCTCGAGGATGACGTCGAACTCGTCCTTCTCCTCCTCGGCGGCGGCCTCGGCACCGGCACCGCCGGCGGCGGGGGCGACGGCCACGGCGGCCGGGGCCGCGGCGGTGACCTCGAAGACGTCCTCGAACGCCTTCACGAACTCGGAGAGCTCGATGAGGGTGAGGCCCTTGAACTGCTCGATGAGCTCGTCGGTGGTGAGCTTCGCCATGATGGCGGTTCCTTCCGTTCGGTCCTCGCCGGTCAGGTCGACCGGGCGGGGCAGTGTGGGGAGCGCGTGAGCCGGGACGGCTCAGGCAGCGGTGTCGGCGGTCTCCTGCTGGACGCGCAGCGCCTCGACGGTGCGCACGGCCTTCGAGGCGGGCGCGGTGAAGAGGTAAGCCGCCTGGAACAGCTTGGCCTTCATCGCACCGGCCGCCTTGGCCAGCAGGACCTCGCGGGACTCGAGGTCCGCGAGCTTGGTGACGTCCGCAGCGGTCAGGGCGCGCCCGTCGAGGACACCACCCTTGATGACCAGTGCGGGGTTCGCCTTGGCGAAGTCACGCAGACCCTTGGCGGCCTCGACCGGGTCACCGGTCACGAAGGCGATGGCGGACGGGCCCTTGAGCTCGTCGGCGATCCCCTCGATGCCGGCTTCCTTGGCCGCGATCGCGGTCAGCGTGTTCTTCACCACGGCGTAGTTCGCGTTGCCGCTCAGCGACCGGCGCAGCTGCTTGAGCTGCGCGACGGTGAGCCCGCGGTACTCGGTCAGCACGGCCGCGTTCGAGTCACGGAACTGCTCCGTGAGCTCGGCGACTGCGGCTGCCTTGTCCGGCCTCGCCATGGCAATCCTTCCGATGGTGGTGCCGCCGGGCGTCGTCCTCGGCCCCGGCACGGAAAGAGCCCCGGCGCAGGCGCCGGGGCTCGCAGTCGAGGCGCTCGCGCGCCCCACCATCGAACTTCGATCACCTGCGCGGGCCTCCGCGTGAGCGGGACTTCGGGCGGCTCACGGGCGCACCCCGCGGAGGCGGGAGGAGCACGGGAGCCGACGACCTGCGGTCTTGGGCAGCGACCAGAGTACGGCACGCGACGCCGTGGCCCAAATCCGCTGGCCGGCCGCCCTACCGCTCCGCCGTCGCGGCCGGCAGGTGCGCCGCCAGGAGCTCCGCGAGGTGCACGCCCTGCACGTCCGCGAGCTGGTCGGCCTGGGTGCGGCACGAGTAGCCGTCGGCCAGGAAGACGTCGCCCGGCGCCGCCGCCCGCAGCGCCGGCAGCAGCGCGCGCTCGGCGACCTGGACCGACACGTCGTAGTGCCCGGCCTCCATGCCGAAGTTGCCCGCGAGCCCGCAGCAGCCGGCGAGCTCCGAGAACGACGCACCGGCCTCGGTGAGCAGGGTGTGGTCGGCGGTGTAGGTCATCACGCTGTGGTGGTGGCAGTGCGGCTGCACCACCGCCGTGACGTCCGACAGGTCCGGGAGCCGCCACCGCTCCCCCGGCCCGATCGGCGCGGGAGCGGTGAGCAGCTCGGCGAGCGTCCGGGTCGACCGGGCGACCGCGACGGCGCGCGGGTCGTCGGGCAGCAGGTCGAGCAGGTCGGACCGCAGGACGGCCGTGCAGGACGGCTCCAGCCCGACGATCGGCACGCCGTTGACGGCGTACGGCCCGAGCACCTCGAGCAGGTGGGTGAGCCGCTTGCGCGCGCCGTCGAGCTGCCCCGTCGAGATCCAGGTGAGCCCGCAGCACGCGTCGTGCTCGGGGACCAGCACCTCGTAGCCGGCGGCCCGCAGGACCTTGACGGCCGCGACGGGCACCGACGGCGCGAGGCTGTCGCTGAACGAGTCGGTCCACAGCAGCACGGGCGGGCGGCCCGAGGTGCCGGTCACGGACAGCGCGCCGGCGCCCTGGGCCGTCGGCGCCGACCCGCGTCGCGCCGCGACCTCGCCCCGGCGCACCCGCTCCCGGAACGGCGAGGCGGCGAACGACACCATCTTCCGGCGGGTGTCCATGCCGCCGAGCTTCAGCACGACCTTCGCCAGCGGCCGGACGGACAGCGCGGCGTTGGCCAGCCGCGCCAGCCCCGGCACCCCGGTGACGAGCCGGGTCCACCGCGGCAGCCAGCCGAGCGCGTAGTGGTTCACCGGGCGCAGCCGGCCCCGGTAGGTGCGGTGCAGCACCTCGGCCTTGTACTGCGCCATGTCGACCCCGGCCGGGCAGTCCGAGGAGCACGCCTTGCAGGACAGGCACAGGTCGAGGACGTCGTGCACCTCGGGCGAGGACCAGCCGCGGGACACCAGCGTCCCGTTCGCCATCTCCTGCAGCACCCGCGCGCGCCCGCGGGTGGAATCCTTCTCGTCCTTCGTCGCCAGGTACGACGGGCACATGAACCCGCCCGCCGCCGACGAGTCCGCGCGGCACTTGCCGACGCCGACGCACCGGTGCACCGCCGTGGTGAAGTCGCCGTGGTCGTGGCCGAACGCGAAGCCGCCGTGGCCCGCGGGGATCGGGCGGGCGTGCGGGCGGCGCAGGTCGGCGTCGAGCGGGCGCGGGCGGACGAGGACGCCGGGGTTGAGCAGGTCGTCCGGGTCCAGCAGCGCCTTGAACGCCTCGAACGCGCCGATGGCCTGCTCGGAGTACATGACCGGCAGCAGCTCGGAGCGGGCGCGCCCGTCGCCGTGCTCGCCGGACAGCGAGCCGCCGTGCGACGCGACGAGGTGCGCGGCGTCGGTCATGAACGCCCGCATCGGGTCGCCGGACCGCTCCATCGGGACGTCGAGCCGCAGGTGCACGCAGCCGTCGCCGAAGTGCCCGTACGCCAGGCCGTCGACGCCGTGCCGCGCCATCAGCGCCTCGAGGTCGCGCAGGTAGGCGCCCAGCCGCTCGGGCGGCACCGCCGAGTCCTCGAACCCGGGCCACGCCTGCTCCCCCGACGGCGTCCGGCCGCCGAGCCCGGCGCCGTCCTCGCGGATGCGCCACATCGCCGCGGCCTCGGGCCCGGGCGGGAACACGCCGACCGCCCGCGTGCCGGCGTCGGCCGCCAGGGCGTGCGCCCGCTCCAGCGCCTCGTCGAGCGTGTCGCCGCCGACCTCGCACATCATCCAGCCCGCGCCCTCGGGCAGCGGCGGGACGGCGGCGGCGCCCTTGACCCGGCGTACGACGTCGACGAGGCGGGCGTCCATGCCCTCGATGGCCAGGGGCCGGTGCGCCAGCAGCGCGGGGACGGCGTCGGCGGCCGCGGCCATGTCGGGGTAGCCGAGCACGACCAGCACCGGGGCGGCGGACACCGGCACCAGGCGCACCGTCGCGCCGAGCAGGGTGACGACGGTGCCCTCCGTGCCGACCAGGGCCTTGGCGAGGTCGGCGCCGTTCTCCGGGAGCAGGTGCTCGAGCGAGTAGCCGGACACCTGGCGGCCGAACCGGCCGAGCTCCGTGCGCAGGGTGGCCATCTCGGCGCGGACCAGCGCGTCCAGCCCGTCGACGGGGTCCAGACCCTTCGCGGCGGTGAACCGCCGGCCGCGCCCGTCGACGACGTCGAGCTCCAGCACGTTGTCGGCGGTCCGGCCGTACGCCACCGCGCGCGGCCCGCAGGCGTTGTTGCCGATCATCCCGCCGAGGGTGGCGCGGGCCTGGGTCGACGGGTCCGGGCCGAACCGGAGGCCGTGCGGCGCCGCCGCCCTCTGCAGCATCGCCATGACGACGCCGGGCTCGACGCGCGCGGTGCGGGCCTCCGGGTCGACGTCGAGCACCCGGTTCACGTGCCGCGACCAGTCGAGCACGACGCCGGTGCCGACGGCGTTGCCCGCGACGGAGGTGCCGCCGCCGCGGGAGGTGACCGGGGCGCCGAGGCCGCGGGCGACGTCGAGCGCGGCGAGCGCGTCGTCCACGTCGCGCGGGAACACGACCACCGACGGCACCACGCGGTAGTTCGACGCGTCCGTGGAGTACTCGGCGCGGCGGCGGGCGGAGTCGTCCACCGCTCCCCCGACGGCGGCGCGCAGCGCGCGGACGAGCTCGGCGACGTCGGCGCCCTGCGGCGTGCGGGGGTCGGCGCCCGGGGGGAGGGACGTGGCGGTCGGCACGCGGTCAGTGTTCCACCGGCCGGGCGGTGGGTGGCGCCCCGTCCAGGCCCCGGACGTGCCGCACGGCCCGCGACGCGGCGACGCCCCGCCCCGCCCGGAGGGGCGGGACGGGGCGTCGGGGCGGGGCGCTCAGGACTCGAGCGCGGCGTCCAGCGTGATCTCGGTGCCGGTGAGCGCCTTGCTGACCGGGCAGGTGGCCTTCGCGTCCTGCGCGGCCTTCAGGAAGCCGGCCTCGTCCAGGCCCGAGACCTCGCCGCGGACCGTCAGGGCGATGCCGCTGATCCGGAAGCCGCCGGCGGGGTCGGGGCTGAGCGTCACGTCGGCGGAGACCTCGAGGGACTCGGGCGTGCCGCCCGCCTCGCCGATCAGGGCGGACAGCTGCATCGCGTAGCAGGACGAGTGCGCCGCCGCGATGAGCTCCTCGGGGCTGGTGGTGCCGCCGGCCTCGTCGGCCGCGCGCTTCGGGAACGACACGTCGTAGGTGCCGACCTTCGAGCTGGTGAGCTCCACCTGGCCGCCGCCCTCGTTGAGGGTGCCGTTCCAGGCGGTGCGTGCGGTGCGAGTGGGCATGTCGAGGCTCCTCACGAGTGGTGGCTCGGCGGCCGGTCGGCCGCCGCGCTGCACACGGTAGGTCGCCCCGACCGCCGACGCACCCGCGCTCCGGTGGTCAGCCCACGTACTCCCAGTGCCACGGCTCCGGCTTCGAACCGGTCGCGCGGGCCCAGTCGGGCAGGGTCCAGCCGTACTCCTCGGCGTGCGCCAGCATCCAGTCGTGCTGGTCGGTGCCGAACGAGTAGGCGTTCCCGCCGAGGTCGATCGCGACGCCGCCGCCGTGGTTCGACGTGCCCGGCGTCGCGCAGAGGTTGCCCTTCTGCGCCCGGCACGCGACCTGCTGGCCGTAGGACCGGTAGGAGTCGGTGATCGCCAGCGGGATGCCGAACGCCTGGGTGAAGGCGACGTTCAGCTGCTCCAGCGCCTCGGCCGCGTCGCAGCGCAGCTCCTGGCCAGGGGCGAAGTCGAGCTCGCACAGCGCGGAGGACGGGATCTTGCCGTTGGCGTAGCTCTCGAGCGACGTCCGCTGTGCCTCCTTGCGGGCCGCCTCCGCGGCGGCAGCGGCGGCAGCGGCCGCCTCCTGGGTCTGCTGGGTGACCGTCTGCAGCTCCGCGGTCAGCGTGGCGACCCGGTCGCGCGCGGCGGCGAGGCGGACCGTCGTGGGGTCGGCGTCCTCGGCCGGGCCGGCCGTGGCGTCGGCCGTCGCCGCGCCGTCCGTCGGCAGGGCCGACGGGGAGGCGGTCGCCGCCGCGTCGTCCGCGGCGGTGGCCTCGTCCGACGTGGTCACGGCCCCGTCGGCGGCAGCGGCGTCGGCGAGCGCCGAGGAGCCGGCCTGCTCGACCGCCTGCGCGAGCACGTCGCCGGACAGCACGGGCGCCGGCGTGGTGCCGGTCGCCGGCTGCAGCGCGCTCAGCGCCGGCTGCTCCGCCTGGGTCGCCGCGATCAGCGTGTCGAGCTCGGCGACCGCGGTGTCGAGGGCCGCGGTGGCGTCGGCGGGGACCGACGCGGCGATCGCGTCGGCCTTGGCGTTGCCGGCCGCCTGGGCGGTGCTCGACGCGGACACCACGGCGGCGCCGCGCTCCTGCACGACCGCCGGGGACAGCGTCGCGGCGGTCGCCTCCGGGCTCGGCGCCGCGGTGGGCTCGGCGTCGGTGGCCGCTCCGGCGGCCCCGAGGGAGGCGCCGCCCACGGCGGCCGGCGCGATCGCGAACCCGCCGACGCCGAGGGCCAGGCCGACGGCGACGGCGCCCTGCGCCATGCGGGCCGCGGACCGGCGCGGAGGCCGGTGCCGGCGGCGCTCGGCACGGTTCGGCGCCTCCGCGGAGGCGAGGGTCGCGACCGGCACGCCGCGGGCGGGGGTGCGCACGGAGGGACGCCCCTCGGCGCGGTGCGACCCGCGGGCCGCGGCG